>JAFZRB010000104.1 GCA_017620115.1 Clostridia bacterium
AGATGTTGGCGTGAATCTCCGTGAGATTGTCGGACAGCTTCGTAATGGCCAGCATTTCCACGCCGATGCCGTGCGGGATCTCCTCGCGCAGGTTGAGAAGCGCCTTCTCGCGGATGATCTCCGCGCAGATGAGCCGCTCGGGCTGGTCGGTCATCATGTCGTCCGGGACATACTTCGGGCCCTCGGGCATGGCCGCGGCCAGCAGGCCGAGCAGCGTGTCCATGTTGTCGCCGCGCCGGGCCGACACGGTCACGATCTGATCGAACGCCAGATCGTGCAGCGTCTCCAGCTGGGGCATGAGCTTTTCGGGCGTGGCCAGATCAACCTTATTGACGGCGAGGAACTTCGGGCAGTTCATCGTGAGCACGTCTTCCATCACCGCGCGGTCGCCCGCGCCGATGCGCTGCGCGTCCACCACGCACAGCACCGCGTCCACGCCCTCGCGCGCTTCCGACGCCTGCTTCATCATGAATTCGCCCAGCTTGTTGCGGGGCTTGTGCAGGCCGGGCGTGTCCACGAACACGATCTGCCAGTCCTCCCGCGTGGCCACGCCGAGGATTTTGTTGCGCGTGGTCTGCGGTTTGTTCGACACGATGGCCACCTTCTCGCCCACGAACCGGTTCATGATGCTCGATTTGCCCACGTTGGGCCGCCCGATGATGGCCACGAATCCCGAATGAAACGCCTTGTTTTCAGCCATTGTAAAAATACCTTCCCTTCATCGCGCGCCGTAATCTGGCGCGTCAAATTGAATCCGTTCCCTGTTCTTTTGTTCCCTTTCCGCTTCGACCCGCGCGTGCATCTCGTCGCACCAGCCGTTCCACAGCGTCTCGTAATCCTCTTGAGACACCACGCGCGCCGTCAGGTCATACGGGGAGAAGACGCCCCGCGCGCGGCATTCCTCAACGCACGCGCGGTACATGTCCCAGTCCCACTCGTCCGGCTCCCACATGAGCGGCGCGCGCGTCAGCCCCGCGCGGATCGCCGCCACGGCGCGGGTGTGCCCGTCGGTCATCATGGGCGCGCCGTCCAGCCATTTGATCGTGATGGGCTCGAAGTTCGACAGGTCGTTCGGATTGAACCATGTTTCGATTTCAGCCAATTTGCCCGCGGATATCCAGAACTGCGAAGGCTGAATATCGCGCAGCGTCAGTTTGTCAATATCCATTTTCATTCCTGATTTCCCAACAGCTCCTCCGGCCCGAAGGAGCGCGGCAGCAGCTCATCGAGCGTCGCCGTCTCGAAGGGCTTGCCCTTCCGGCCCGCGATCACGCGCATGTCCGGTCCGAACTCGCGCAGGAACTGCCGGCAGATGCCGCAGGGCCAGGCGACTCCGCTCTCGCCCGCGATGGCGATGGCCAGAAATTTCGTCGCGCCCTCGCTCACCGCCTTGAGCGCCGCCGTGCGCTCGGCGCAGATGGTCGCGCCCAGCGAGGCGTTCTCGACGTTGCAGCCGGTGAACGCGCGGCCGTCCTCGGCCAGGATGCACGCGCCCACGCGGAAACGCGAATACGGGGCGTAGGCCATGTCCAGCATGGCGCAGGCCCGCTCAAAGAGCTCTTCGTCCGTGAGATAACCGCCCTCGCGGGGCAGGGAAACGTCCGCCATCACTTTCTCCTCCATGGCGCGCATCGCCGCCTTATCGCCCTCGGTCATGTGGTCGTAGCCGCACAGGTGCAGCATGGCGTGGGCGGTGAGATAGCCCAGCTCGCGCGCCAGGCTGTGGCCGTATTCGGCGGCCTGCGCGCGCGCCCGGTCGATGGAAATCACGATGTCGCCCAGAAAGCACAGCCCGGTTTCCGGATCGTACTCGCGGCGGATGAGCGCGGCGCAGTCGCGCGCGGTGCGGCCGCGGTAGTTCACCGTGGGAAAGGAGAGCACGTCGGTGGGCCGGTCGACGCCGCGCTGGGCGGCGTTGAGCCTGTGGATCTCCCCGTCGTCCACGATGCGCGCGCAGGCGCTCACGCCGGCGACGCCCTCCAGATGGCACACGCTCCGCGCCACCCGCTCCATGAGGGCGGGCGCGTCCTGCGGAACGGACGCGGCTTCGCATTCGATTTCAAGCATTTTTCTCCTCCGCCGCCCGCGCCGCGCCGCTGCCGCGTTCTTTCTTGGGCGGAATCTTCATGTCTGGGTACTCCACGCGCTGATGGAACACGCCGGAGAGCACCATCACGAAGGCCTTCGTGGCCTTTTCGATATCGACCATCGTCATGGGCGATTCGTTCAGCTGGCCATCGTCGATCTTGTCGCGGATGAGCTTGCGGATGAGCGTCTCCAGCGCCTCGCTGGAGCGATCCGGCGCGGTGCGCGCCGCCGCCTCGATGGTGTCGGCCAGCATCACCACGGCCGCCTCGCGCGTCTGCGGGCGCGGGCCGGGATAGCGGAAATCGTCGATGTTCACGTTCTCCGCGCCGTTCTGCTTCAGGCAGCGGTCGTAGAAATAGATCACCGGCGTGTCGCCGTGGTGCTGCTGGATGATATCCAGGATCGGCTGGGGCATGCGGAACTTCTCGGCCAGCGCCACGCCGTCGGAAGGATACGCGGTCAGGATCGCCGCGGACACCATGGGATCGGTGCGGTCGTGGGGATTGTCGCCGATCTGGTTTTCCTTGAAATACATGGGCCGCTTCAGCTTGCCCACGTCGTGGTAATACGCGCCCACGCGGGCCAGCAGGCCGTTCGCGCCGATGGCGTCCGCCGCGGCCTCGGCCAGATTGGCCACGATGATCGAATGATGGTATGTGCCGGACGCTTCCAGGATCATGCGCCGGATGAGCGGGTGATTGGGGTTGCTCAGCTCCATCAGCTTGGCCGGGGTGACCAGGTTGAACACCCACTCGAGCAGCGGCTGCAGCCCCATGCACAGAACGCCCGACAGCAGGCCGCTGCCGCCCGACCACAGCGCCCAGGAGAGCACGTTCGCCGTGTTGGTTTCGGTGATGAGCCCCACCGCCAGCGTGGTGAGCATGTTGGAAAGGCACACCATGAGGCCGGCGAGCAGCACCACGACGCGCTGCGTCTTGTTGCGAATCAGCGCGATGCACAGCGGGCCGGAGACGATCGAGGTCATCATGACGATGATGAGCGACGTGGCGAAGGAGCCGCTCACGCCGGAATTCATGAGGCCGCTCAGCGCGCCCAGCGCCAGATTGACGATCAGCGCCAGCCGGGATTTGAGCAGCAGCGTGGTCAGCATAACGCCCAGCGCCACCGGCACCAGGAACTGGTTGAGGCTCTGCGACACCATGCAGATGCCGCACGTGACGATGAGGATCACGCACAAAAGCCCGGTCCTCCGCGCGTCGCGCAGGATCTCCTGCTCGTAGGTGATCATGTAGATGGCCAGCATCAGCAGCACCAGGAACGCCAGCAGCGCCACGCCCACGTACATCAGCACGTCGATGGAGCGGTTGCCCTTCAGCATGCCCAGGCTCTCCAGCATGGCGATCTGCGCGCGGGTGATGATCTCGCCCGAGCGCACGATGTTGCGCCCCTTGAGGTACACCACCGGCTCGACCGAATCGGCGGCCTTCTGGCGGTTCAGATCGGTCGTTTCCTGATCGATCAGCATGTTCGGCCTCAGGCAGGCCGCGGCGGCCCGTCCGGCCAGATCGACGGCGGCGTCGGAAAAGAGGCCGCTGTTATCCAGCTCGCGCTCGAGCTTCACACGCGCCTCGTTCTCGCCGCCCTCGGCGACGCGGGAGGCCAGCAGCTCGTCCGCTATGCCCATGACCGACGACCTGAGCGCGGCGAACGTCTCCTCGTCCAGCGAGAGGAGCAGGCCAACGTCCTCCTCGGCGAGCTCCAGATCCGGCAGCAGCGCCTGCGCCTCGATCAGCGCGGTGGGATCGTCTCCTCCCTGAACGCCGGCGCGAACCTCTTCCATCGCGTCGAAAACATCCGAAAACGACGCCATCACCGCGGGCTGAACGCCCTCGTCCAGCGTGTAGCTCACCGGCACCGCCGCGACGGCCTCGTCGATAAGCGCCTGCGTGGCCACGGTGTCCTCCACGTCCTTGCTGGCCGTGATGGTGATGGGCGAGACCTGGCCCGCGCGCAGGTCGTACTGCTCCGGCGCGAATACCGCCAGCAGCATGGCCAGAAGCGCCAGATACGTCACCGCGCCCATCAGCGCGATGAACAGCGTCGGGTTGGACCGCCGGCGCCTGTCTTTCCGTTTGCGCATAGCTTGTCCTCCTATCGGCCGGCCGTTTTCCGATCGTGCTTTTCATAGGCCTTGACGATGGCCTGAACCAGCTCGTGGCGCACCACGTCGCGGTGCGTGAGCGTCACCATGCCGATGTCCTCCACGCCCTTCAGCACTTCCAGCGCCTCCACGAGGCCGCTGCGCTTGCCGGCGGGCAGGTCGATCTGCGTCACGTCGCCGGTGATGATCATCTTCGAGCCCATGCCCATGCGGGTCAGGAACATCTTCATCTGCTCGGAGGTGGTGTTCTGCGCCTCGTCCAGAATGATGAAGGCGTCGTTCAGCGTGCGGCCGCGCATGTAGGCCAGCGGCGCGACCTCCACCGCGCCGCGCTCGAACAGGCGCTGGTAGGACTCCATGCCCATCATGTCGCCCAGCGCGTCGTAGAGCGGCCGCAGGTAAGGATCGACCTTCTGCTGCAGGTCGCCGGGCAGGAAGCCCAGCTTTTCGCCGGCCTCCACCGCCGGGCGCGTGAGGATGATGCGCTCGACGTCCTTGTTCTTCAGCGCCACAACCGCCATGGCGATGGCCAGATAGGTTTTGCCCGTGCCGGCCGGGCCCACGGAGAACACGCAGGTGTTCTTCTTGATGGCGTCCACGTACTGCTGCTGGCCCAGCGTCTTGCATTTCACCTGGCGGCCGCGGTACGTGATGGCGATGACGCCGTTCATGATCTCGTCGATGCGGTCGGCGTTGCCCTCCGAGGCCAGCTCGATGGCGTAGCGGATGCGCGTGCGGTCGATGCTCTCGCCACGCGCGATGATCCCCACCAGCCGCTCCATGACCACGCGCGCCAGCCGCACCTTTTCCTCCTCGCCCGACAGCGTGATTTCATTGCCGTGGGCGAAGATCTCCACGTTCAGCTCGCGCCGGATCAGCTCCACGTTTTCATCGCGCACGCCGAAGAGCGCCATCAGCTGATCCACGTTTTCCACAACCATGTTCTCTTTGAATTCCGCGTCCAAGTATTTTTTCCTCCCAAAGATGATGTAATTCAATCGGCGGTTCCGCGCGGGGACGGTTCGTTCAGAACCGCGATGTTCATCGCGGCTTCGACGTAGGCCTCCACCGTCAGCCAGCCCTCCGCCTCCGTCGTTTCCGTCCAGCAGGCGCGCTCCACAGCGCCTTCGGGCAGCCCGGCGCGGGCGGCGGACAGCGCCTGCCGCGCCAGCGCCCGCGCCAGGGCGTCGCGGTCGACGTCCCGCTCGCGCTCCGCGGTTTCATACAGCGCGCGCCGCTCGATGCGGATGGGCAAAAACAGGCCGCCCACGGGCAGGCTGTCCGTCTCCACGTCCTGGCTGGCGAAATCCTCCGCCTCGGTGAGCGGAAAGCGCGCGCCGGGCAGCATCAGCGCGGACGCGTAGCGCACGCGGCCGGTCCGCTCGCGCGCGGTCTCCGTCAGCGGCGCTTCGCTTCGCCCGCTGAACCACACGCGGCCCATCACCTCGCCCAGCGCGCGCACGGCCCGCGTTGCCTCCGCGCCCGTCCGCTCCTCGCCGCTGATGAGGCGCTGGCCCGCCCGAACGACGTCGCCCGGCTTCACGAGCGCCTTGCCGGCCAGCGGCGTGACGCTCAGCACGACCGCGTCCCGCGCGGCGTACAGGCTGCCCGCCTCGTCCGCGCGGTACAGCGGCGGCGCGGCGTCCTCCGTCTTGTACTCCACCGTGAGGCGCGCGCCGCGCAGGCGCACGCCCGCGAAGCTGAGCGACTCAAACTCGCTCAACAGCCTCGCCGAGATCAGCGCGGCGTCCAGCGACGACCGGCTCACGCCCGGCCGCACGCCCATCTCGCTCAGACGGACGGCCAGCGTGGCCTCGGCTTCCGGGGGCAGCGGGGCGTCCAGCGCGGTTATGTCCACGATCCACACGCGCCCGGCGAACAGCGCCACCAGCGCGACGCACAGCGCCAGTCCCGGCAGCAGCGTGACGCGCCGGCGCAGGGCGTCCGCGGCCGCGCGCCAGCCCTCGCGGCCCTCCTCGGTTAGCTCGAGCCCGAGCTCCGCAGCCAGCGCGCAGATCGCTTTCGCGTCCGGCGACGAGGCCGTCAGGCGCAGCTCGCGCG
This sequence comes from Clostridia bacterium, assembly GCA_017620115.1. Taxonomy (GTDB): domain Bacteria; phylum Bacillota; class Clostridia; order Christensenellales; family Aristaeellaceae; genus Firm-10. The sequence goes on from JAFZRB010000104.1 coordinate 6,272, forward strand.
GGCCCAGGCGCTCGATCCGGGCGAACCGCACCCCCCGCGAGAGCGCCCGCTCCACGAACCGCTCCGGGAAGCGGCCCTTCACGCGCAGGCGCACGCGGTCAGTCATAACGCGCCTCCCGCCGTCCGGGCAGCTCGATTTCGCGGATAGCGCCCGTGATGCACAGCGCGCCGCGCCGCACGTCGGTGAGGCGCAGCCCCTCGCCGGATACCGCCAGCATGCCTTCCGGCGTAACCAGCCGCACGCGGGTGCCCGTTACCTCAGCCAGCCCCGCGTGGTTTTCCACCATCAGCCGCGACGATCCCAGCGCGATCAGCCGCACCGCGCCGCCCGCCGCGTCCTCCGGCAGCGCCAGCGCCTCGAGCACGGGCCGCGCGCGCCGCTTTTCCTCCGAGCGTGCCGCGCCTGCCCGCCGCCGCTTCCTCATGCCGCGCATTGCCTCACCCCCGTGGGCAAGGTTATGAGCCGCCCGGCCGCGAATATGCGTTTGCGCGCCTTCCCGCAAGCA
>JAFZRB010000105.1 GCA_017620115.1 Clostridia bacterium
GATGAGGTGTTATCGTCGCGACCAGCATCCTATTGCGATAGACAGCAAAGAGCCGAGCTAACACCTCATCCGCCTCTCACGAGGCACCTTCCCCTCGAAGGGGAAGGCAAGGTTTTATCGCTTCAACAAACTCCTATTTGTCGGACTGCATTTTAAATGAGACCGCCCTGCAATTCACGCGAAATCGCTTGAAATCCCCCCGGCTTCGTGATATGATGAAAGCAGGATTGGAGGAAAACCGTATGAAGATTTCCACGAGAGGCCGCTACGCGCTGCGCATGATGATCGACGCCGCGCAGAACCAGAAGAACGGCTATGTCGCCCTGAAGGATATCGCGCTCCGGCAGGGTATTTCAAAAAAATACCTTGAGCAAATCGCGCTCCAGCTCATGCAGGCCGGTATGCTGCGCGCCAGCCGGGGGCATCAGGGCGGCTACGCGCTGGCTTCGTCGCCCGCCGAATACACCGTAGGACAGATTCTGCGCGTCACGGAGGGCACGCTGGCGCCCGTGGCCTGCCTGGATCATGAACCCAACGTCTGCGAGCGCCGCGGCTTCTGCCTCACGCTGCCCGTATGGGAAGGCCTGCAGGCCGTGGTGGACAGGTATCTCGACGGCATTACGCTGCAGGACGTGCTGGATGGAAAGACAGGCGGGCAAACGCCGTAATACTCCGTCAAACAGGAAGGACTTGCTATGAAACGGTATTTGTTTGCCATACTGTTTGCGCTGATGGCGCTGTCCGTACCGTCCGCTCTCATGAACAGCGCAGTCGCCGACGAAAACGTGGCTTCGTCGAAGCGGCCCGTCATCGAAACAGTTTTTTTTGAGGAGATTCAGGCCGTTTCAGAGACCGCGGATGAAGACCCGGCGGAAGGATATATCAATAAAATCATGTATCCGCGCAAGCGAGGCGAGTCCCTCCGGGCGCCGCATCTGAGCGGCGCCAGTCTCACTGGCGCAGAAAGGTATCTTTACGACGAGGCGATGCCGGGCATCGCGGAGATCGCCGCGGGCGGGCGCAGCTCCTCCGTTTTCTCTTTTCTTTATGAAGACATTTTCAGGGAAGTCTACCCGGAAAAAATCGATGGGGACGGCGTGCTGGTTCTGAGATTCACGGCGGAAGAGCTGGGCGTGCAGGCCATTCTTGCAAACGGCGCCTTATCGGAGGAAGCGCAGGCGGCGGCAAAGAACAAGCTGCGCGTCAACACGGCCGCCCTCCGGGACGCGCTGCTGGCGGACGCGCCGTACGAGCTGTATTGGTTCGATAAAACCGCCGGCATCAAATTCGGATATTCCTATACTTTTTCTTCCACCAGCGCGGCGGTTACGGTATCCGGCTCGCTCAGGATGTCCATGGCCGTCGCCCAGGAATACTCCGCCGGCGAATACCTGGTGGACACTTCCTATGGCGAGGCGGCGGCCGCCGCGGCTCAGAACGCGCGGGACATCGTCGCGCAATATGAAGACTGTTCCGATTACGAGAGGCTTCTGGCCTATAAAAACGCGATTTGCGAGCTGACCTCCTACAATTCCGCCGCGCTCAACGGCAACGCGCCCTATGGCAATCCCTGGCAGCTGGTGTGGGTGTTCGACGGAGATCCGGATACCAACGTCGTCTGCGAAGGGTACGCGAAGGCCTTCCAGTATCTGAACGATTGTTCCGAGAGCGGCGTTACGGCGATCTCGCCCGTCGGTTATCTGGACGGAACCGCGCATATGTGGAATGTCGTCATGATGGACGACGGGAAAAACTATCTGGTGGATGTGACGAATTGCGACAGCGGTATGTCGGGTTATCCCGACAGGCTGTTTCTGGTCGGCTGTTCATCCGGCAGCGTGGAGGAAGGCTACGTTTTTTCCACAGGCTCCTCGGAAATGCTGTATCAGTATAAATACGCTTCCGACGCCGGCGAAGAGCTGAAAATCGTTCCGTGGGATTACCTGGACGGCGGTCCCGCAGCGCCGGTGTGTACGTTCAGCGCCACAAAGGGCTTCCCGGGCTATCAGCTGGCCGTCCGGCTGGATAAACCCGCCGACTGCGTCCGCGTTTGCGCGACTGGCGAGACGATCCCCTGCGAGGGCCGCGACGTGAGGATTCCGCTGACGGAAGCGGGCGAGTACGACTATGCGTTCGCCGTGATCGTAGACGGCGTGATGTCCGATTATGGGGAGAGCGTGAGCGTCAGCGTGAGTGAAATCGACGGAGCCGCGCTGAGTATCCCCGAGGGCGTCTCGGTCATCGAGGAGGAGGCGTTCCGGGGGTTCTGCGCGTCTGTGGTCCGCATTCCGGGTTCGGTCAGCCAGATCGGCGCTTATGCCTTCGCCGACAACACCGCGCTTCGGCTGATTGACCTCGCCGATGAAGAGACCTTCGATCTCATGGATGAAACGGCTTTTGACGGCTGTCCCGACGCGGTGTACTGCATCGGGGACGCGGAATGGGGTTTTGACGCGGAACTGGAATTCATACTGAATGACTGCTGAAACACGCATAAATACGGAGCGCCCTCGCGTGAAGGCGCTCCGTTTTTGTGTTTTTGTTATTCCACGTCGTCCGCCATCGCGCCGGCGATGTCCAGGATCATGTTGTCCGACGAGGAAGTCATGAAGCGGGGCATGGCGCCGTCCCACTTCTGAACCAGATAGTACCGCACGAGGTCGCTGGTGAGCGATTCGGCCAGCTTGCGGTTCATCTCGGCTTCCTTTTCGCCGGCGTACTGCGCGGCTTCGGCCTGGATGCGCGCCACCTCGGCGGCGGCTTCGGCGTCGATCTTCTGGCGCTCGGCGGCCGCCTGCGCCTCCATGTTCTTCTGCTCCTGCTCGACCTTGGCCTGCAGGGCGCGCTGCGTGGCCACCTGCTTGGCCTCGATGGCGTCTGTGAAGGCGTCGGTGAAGTCGATGTCCTCCAGGTTGACCGACGCGATGGAGATGCCGTAGTCCTGCATCTCGCCGCGCAGCTCCTCCACGATGGTGCCCGAGAGCATGTCGCGCTTCCCGATCAGTTCCTCGGCGGTGTAGGCGCTGATGACGCTCTTGACCTTTTCGAGCAGCCGCGGGTGCAGCAGGTTCTCGAAATAATTCACGCCGATGCCGCTGTAGAGCCGCATGGCCGTCTGCTTGTCGATGCTGAAGTTGATGCTGCCGGCGATGTCCACCTGCTGGATGTCGGAGGAAAACGCCTGCGTGGTGAAGCTCACCTTCTGGATGCGGTTATCCATCAGCACCACGCTCTGAACGGGGCTCTTGAAGTGGAAGCCGGCTTCCAGCGTGTAATCCTCCACCTTGCCGAACGTGGTCACGATGGCGGTATAGCCGGTGGGTACGCGCACGGTCATCGTGCCATACACGAATACCAGCAAAACCAGCACCAGCGCGGCCGCGGCGATCCCCGTAATACTCTTCTTCGTCATCAGAATCCCCTCCTGTCGTCGTACATCCTCCGCGTTTCCCCCGCGGAACGGTATCATCATAGTATAATTCGGGCTGAATGTCATCACTTTTCCGCCCAAAACCGCGTTTTTCTGTCCATAATGTCGCCCCGCCGCGCGGAACGCAGACGCAAAGCGGGGGTTCAGGCCCGCGCCGCAGGCCGGAACTCCCGCCGGAATGCGAGGCGAATGGCCGCCGTCAGCCGTTCAGCCAGGCGTTGATGTCAGAATAGGTGAAATCAATATTATTCTCGTGCGCGTACTTCGCGGCGAAGCTGCCGCGCTCGACGGTCAGGAACAGTTCGCTGCAGCCCAGGAAGGCGTCGCGGCCGATCTCCTCCACCGACGCGGGCAGATACAGCGCCGTGAGCCCCACGCAGTCCGAGAACGCGCTGTAGCCGATATGCAGAAGGCCCTCCGGGAAGATCATGCCCGTCAGCGCGGCGCAACCGGAGAACGCCTTGCCGCCGATGCTTTCGAGGCTCGCGGGCAGGGGCATTTCCGTCAGGCCGTTACAGCTGAAGAACGCGCTGTCGCCGATGCTCTTCAGTCCCGCGGGCAGCACGATCGACGTCATCCCGTCGCAGCCGAAGAACGCAAAATCGCCGATGGCGAGGATGCCGTCCGGCACGGCGTATGTTTCGCCGGCCAGCCCCTGCGGATAGCAGAACAGCATCCGGCTGGCCTTCACGAACAGCACGTTGTCGATCACCGCGAACGCGGGATTGTCCGGCGATACCTGAATGCTGTTAAGGCTCCGGCAGTTCGTGAAGGGATTCACGGGCATATCCGTCACAGAGTCGGACACATACACGCTCGCGAGGCTGGCGCAGCCCGAGAACGCCAGGCTGCCCACGCTCTCCAGTTCGCCCGGCATCACAAGCGCCGTCAGGGCTTCGCAATGATAGAACGCGCCGTCGCCGATGCGCTTGAGCCCCGCGGGCAGCCCGATGTCCGCCAGACTGACGCATTCGGAGAACGCCCGCGCGCCGATGCGCCTGACGCCATCGGGCAGCGAAACAACCGCCAGCGCTCCGCACTGCGCGAACGCGCGCTCGCTGATTTCTTCAATGTTCCCGGCGAAGGAGACGCGCGTCAGGCTGTCGCAGTGATAGAACGCGGCCTCGCCCAGCGTCGCCAGCCCGACCGGACAATCGAGCTCCGCCAGCGCCGTGCAGCGGGCGAAGGCGCTTTCGCCGATGGTCTCCAGCGAGGCCGGGAAGGAAACGGCCTTCAGGCCGGAACAGCCCGTGAACGCGCCCTTACCGATGGCAGTGACCGCCTGCGGGAAGACGATCTCCGTCAGGGCGGCGCAGTCGGCGAACGCCCGCTCGCCGATGGTTTCCATCGCGTCCGGCAGGATGACGGCGGGGAGCGAAACGCAGCCCTCGAACAGGCCCGCTTCCAGCGCCGTGGCCGTTTCCGGCAGCGACACGCTCGCGAGACGCTCGCATCCCGCGAAAGCCCGCGCGCCCAGCCTGCTCAGGCCGTCCGGCAGGGCGATTTCCGTCAGGCTGACGCAGCCGGCGAAAGCCGCCTCGCCGATTTCCGAGAGCTTCTGGGGCAGCGACACGCTTTTCAGCGCCGCGCAGCCTTCGAAGGCGTCCGCGCCCACGCGCGACACGCGCGCGGGTATGTGCACGCTTTTCAGCGCCGCGCAGCCGGCGAAGGCCCCGTCGTCGATCTCCGTGAGGCCGAGGGGCAGCGTGATCGCGGTCAGCGTTTCGTTGCCGGCGAAGGCGTTCCGGCCGATGCGCGACACCACCCGCCCGCCGAGAATATCCGGTACGGCGACCGAAGCGTCTTCGCCGTTGTAGCGCGTGATTTCCAGCGTGCCGTCGTCCAGCGCGGCGCATTCATAAGTGACTACGGTTTCCCCTTCGGCCGTTCCCTCGGCCAGCGCCGGCAGCGCCATCAGCAGCATAAGCGCGATCAGGCACGGAAAAACCCGTTTCATCATTGAGAGAGGACCTCCTTCGGTAGCCGGCTGTCTTCCCGGCCGGAAACAATCCGGCGCCGGGAGCCGCAGATATGCCGGAAGAATGCCGGCGCGGTTCAATCGTCGAGCTGGCGCATGAGTTCGTTCAGCTCGGCGGGGGTTAGATTTCTCCAGTGCCCGGACTTGAGGCGGCCAAGGCGGATGTTCATCACGCGCTCCCGGCGCAGGCTCGTCACTTTATAGCCCAGCGCTTCGCACATGCGGCGGATCTGGCGGTTGAGCCCCTGAACCAGAACGATGCGGAAGCGCTGCCGATCCTCGCGGGTCACGCGGCAGGGCAGCGTCACCGTGTCCAGAATGGGCACGCCCTCGGCCATGCGGTTCAGGAAATCGCTGGTTATGGGCTTGTCAACCTCCACCAGGTATTCCTTTTCATGGCGTCCGGCGGCGCGCAGGATGCGGTTGACGATCTCCCCGTCGCTGGTCAGGAGCAGCAGCCCCTCGGAATCCTTGTCGAGCCGCCCGACGGGGAAAATGCGCTGCGGATGCCCGACGAAGTCGACCACGTTCATGGGCTCGCGCGGATCGGCCGTGCACACGACGCCCACAGGTTTGTTCAGCGCAATATACACCTGCTGCTTCTGCGTGCGCGCCCGCGCGTCGCGGCCGTTTACCAGCACGGTCATGCCGGGAAGTACTCTGTCGCCCAGCGCGCCGCGCCGCCCGTCGATCGTTACCCTGCCTTCGGCGATCAGGCGATCCGCCTCGCGGCGCGAGCACAGACCGCTCTCTGCAATCCATTTATTCAGGCGCACGCCTTCGCGGGGCGGTTCGTCTCGATTCATCTGATAACACCTCATCATAAGCATAGCACATTTGCAAGCGAAATATATTAAGGCCAGGTTATTTTGATGTCGTCAAACCGTGATTCCGGGCCGCGAAACCGGGCGGCCGGCGGATTCACAGGGCAAATGATTACCGCCGGATGGAAATGTGACATGTTTGTAATTTGCATTGAAATTGAATGAAATGCACCTGATTCTTAACAGTCCTGTGTTAGGATAGAAGTTACTGAAAACATTATATGAAAGAAGGCGTTTTCCATGAAAATTAAAGGCCGTGTTCACTATGTCAGCGCGAAGGGTTCCGCTGAAATGGTTGCCGAGGCGATCGCCCGCGAGATGAAGGTCGTCAAGGAACCGCTGCTGCCCGCCTATATGCCGGAAGGCGTCGCGCTGATGTTCCTGGGCTGCGAGGGCACCAAGGCCGACAAGACCACCATGGAATTCATCAAGTCGCTGAACAAGAGCCGCGTGGCCAACGCGGCGCTGTTCTGCTGCAACGGCAAGAAGAGCGACGCGGCTATCCAGCAGATGGCCGACGCGCTGAAGCAGCAGGGCGTGAACGTGCTGCCCAAGACCTTCGTGTGCAACGGCAAGGGCGGCCTGTTTGCCGGCGGCAAGCATCCCTCGGATCAGGAGCTTGCCGAGGCCCGCAAGTTCGCCGCCGAATGCGAAAAGATCGTACTGGCCGAATAATCCCCGCGCGCTCATCAACAAGCCCCGCGAAGCCAAACTCTTCGCGGGGCTTGTTTTGCGTTTGCCAGCGTTACTTTTCGCCCGGCGCGGGCAGGCGGATGCCCTCCTTCTCCGCCACATCGACCAGCGTATCCAGCGCGGTGACGATCTCCTCGCGCGTGTGCTCGGAGATGACGCAGAAGCGCAGCCGGGCCTTGCCGCGGGGCACGGCCGGGTAAACGGCCGGCGGCACGAAGACGCCCGCGTGGCGCATGGCTATGGACAGGCGGTAGGCGTCGGTATCCTCCCCCACCATGACGGGAATGATGGCCGTTTTGCCGGCCAGGCAGGTGTCAAAGCCGCGTTTTTTCGCCTCGGTCACGAAGGTGTCGATATTCTCGTGCAGACGGCGCATGATGGAAGGGTCGCTGCGCAGCAGGCGCTGCGAGGTCAGCGCGGCGGCCGCCAGCGCGGGCGAAATGCCCACCGAGAACACGAAGCCCGGCAGCATATAACGCATGTATTCGATGATCGCGCGGCTGCCGGCCAGATACCCGCCGCACGCGCCCAGCCCTTTCGAGAGCGTGCCCATCTTGATGTCGATATCGCCCGGCTGCAGGTTGAAGTATTCGTCCACGCCGCCGCCGGTATCGCCCAGCACGCAGGAGGAATGAGCCTCGTCCACCATGAGGAAGCAGCCGTATTTCTTTTTCAGCGCGACGAATTCGGGCACGGGCGCCACGTCGCCGTCCATGCTGTAGGCGCCCTCGATCACGATCAGCACCTTGCCGTAGCGCTCGCGGCGCGAGGCGAGGATACGCTCCAGGCCCGTCACACTGTTGTGGGGGAAGGGGCGCGCGGTGGCACGGCTCATCTGGCAGCCCTGCCACACGCTGTTGTGGGCCAGCACGTCATAGAGGATCAGGTCGCCCTCGCCGCAGAAATTGCCAACGAAAGTCTGGTTCGTTCCGAAGCCGCTCACCAGCACCAGGCAGTCCTCGGCGCGCTTCCACTCGGCCAGCTCCTTCTCAAGCGTCTGATAAAGCGTCTTCTCGCCCGCGAGCAGGCGGCTGCCGCTGGCGCTTGTGCCGTAGCGGTCGATGGCCTCCTTGGCGGCCGCGCTCACCTCGGGCCGGCCCGACATGCCGACGTAGTTGTACGAGCCGAAGTTGAGCACGCGCTTGCCGGCCATCAGGGAGGTGTCCGTTAGCGGGGAATCATGACACACGAAATAGGGGTCGTCCTGCCCCACCGCGGCTTCCTTCTCCCGCCAGCGCTCGAGGAAAGCGATGTATTCGGGAGCGTCCTCAAAGCGGGTGATGGGCTTGACGGCTTCTTTATTGGTTTCCATAACAATCATCTCCTCGGATGGTATTCCCCGTTCCGGGCGGAAGCGGGGAGCAAATGCCTGCGTATGTTTACCAGATCGTCTCCAGCTCCGCGATGAGCGGGCGGTGATCGGAGTTCTGCGTGTCCATCGAGCGCAGCGACAGCGTTCTGAACTGACGGGAATGGAGGATATAGTCTATCTTGACGGTCGGCTGGTCGGAGGGGAAGGTTTTGACATCGTCGGAGCGGCCGGCGGTGTCATGCAGCGCGTCCAAAAGCGGCGCGAGGATGGGATCGCCCGGCTCCATATTCAGATCGCCCATGAAGATGAGCGGGGCGTCCGGATCGCCGCGAACGAGGGAAACGGCCGTCTCCACGGCCGACCGCTTCTCCGCGTCCGTGAGGCCGAAGTGCGTCTGCAGCACGGTGACCGGCGCGCCGTTCAGGCGGAGCACGCATCTCAGCAGCGTCCTGTGCTCCACGCGCCGTTCGCCCTCGACAAAGCGATCCGGAATGTCGGTCACTTCGCGCGAGATCAGCGGATGCCGCGTGAGGAAAGCGTTGCCGTAAGCGCCTCCCGCCACGTCGATGGATTTCCCGAACACGGGATAGAAACCCGTCAGTCGGCCCAGCGCGTCGGCCTGGTCGTAGGGCGCGTCGGCGGTGAAGGCGCGCACTTCGTTGACGCCGCACAGATCCGGCTGAACCGATCTGATAACCTCCGCTGCGAATTCGATGTTCTGCTCCCGGGCGAGATTGTGCCCCGAGCAGATATTATAGGTCATCGCTGTAATCTTCAAACCTTCGCCGCCTCCTCGTTGGTTGCGAAATAACTGCCGCGGATTGCCATTACGCCCCGGCCAGCCGCAGCACGTCGGCCAGCCGCCCGTCCTCGTACAGGCGATAGACGAGCTCGCCCAGCATGGAGTTGGCCCAAGCGAACCACTTGCGCGTGAACCGCGCGGGATCGTCAGGGTGGAAGCTCTCGTGCATGAAGCCGGTGCCTGCGTGGGTGTTCATGAGCGTTTTCAGGATGCCCGCGATCTCCCGCGCGTCATTCGAGGTCATGGCCTGCACGCACAGCGCGATGGGCCAGACGTAGCCCTGCGGCGTGTGAGGGCTGCCCACGCCCGCGGCGAGCGCGCCTTCATAATAATACGGATTCTCTTTGCTCAGCACGAAGCGACGTGTGTTCTTATAGATGCTGCTCCCCGCGTCGCACGCCTCGAGATACGGCAGCGCCAGAAGGGAGGGCACGTTCGCGTCGTCCATCAAATTGGCGTTGCCCAGGCCGTCCGTCTCGTAGGCGTAGATTTCGCCGAAAACGGGATGGATCGCCTTTCCGTGCGCCTCGACGCCCGCCTTGATTTCGGCGGAAAGCGCTTCCGCCTCATTCGAGAGCGCCGCATCGCCCAGGCGCTCCGCCAGACGCTTCGCGCTCTGCAGCGCCCGCGCGGCGAACAGGTTCGAGGGCACGAGGTAGCCGTAGCGGCAGGCGTCGTCGCTGGGCCGGAATCCGCTCCAGGTCATGCCGGTGAAGGCCACGGGTTCGCCCATGCCGCCGCGGGACAGCGTGTCGCTGGGCGGGCAGTTCCTGCGGGAGAAGCGGTAGGGGCTTTCCGCGTGGTTCTGCTCGACGCGCAGCACGTGAACGGCCAGGCTGAGCGCCTCGTGAAAGCGCTCCGTGAGGATCGCTTCCCGGCCGGTTTTGGCAAGATATTTCTCCGCCAGCCACATGGGATAGCACAGCGAGTCGATCTCGTATTTGCGCTCCCATACCCAGTCGGACGCGCGGGGCGTGTCGTCGTAGGGCTTGTAGCCGGACGGCTCGCGGTTGAAGGCGTTGGCGTAGGGGTCGCGCAGCACGCATTCGGCCTGCCGCGCGATGACGCCCTCCAGCATGTCCGCCACGGCGGGATCGTCGGCGAAGCGCACGTAGTGCAGCACCTGCGCGGTGGAATCCCGCAGCCACATGGCGGGAATGTCGCCGGTGATGACGAACGTGTCGCCCGGCGTCTGCCGGATGGTGGTCTCGATGGAATTCATGAAACACCGCTCGAACAGCGGCCAGAGATCCGGGATGAGAGACAATTCATCCTTCAAAGGCTGAATCTTCTGCCGAATTGCGCTTTCACAATCCATTCTTTTCCCTCCAAAACGCACCGTTGTCCTTCTCCCGGAAGCGTCAATTTCCCATTCCCGATTTGCCAGGCTGTCACGCTTTGACGGAAGTTCCGTCTGGCAGCCGGGCGAGCAGCCAGCGGGGCTGGCTGGCATTGCAGGGATACTTCTTCGCGGCTTCGAGGTTGACCTCCATGCCCCAGCCGGGCTTGTCGTTGGCCCAGGCAAAGCCGTCATGGATCTCGGCGCAGCCCTCGAACACCTCGCGCACCTTGTCGTTCGTCTCCATGCCGCACCATTCCTGAATGCCGAAGTTGGTGGTGGTGAGGTCGAGATGGACGTTGGCCATATGGCCGATGGGCGACACGTCGCCCGGGCCGTGCCAGGCGGTCTTCACGCCGAAGGGCTCGCAGTAGGCGGCCAGCTTGCGCGCGGGGGTCACGCCGCCTATCTGGGACACATGGCAGCGGATGAAGTCGATCCAGCGGTTCTCGACGAGCGGCTGCCATTCCATGGGATTGTTGAACAGCTCGCCCATGGCCAGCGGCGTGGCGCAACCCTCGCGAATCCTCTTGAACCAGAAACCGTCCTCGGGCGAGAGCGCGTCCTCCAGGAAGAACATGCGGTATTCCTCCAGCCGGCGGGCCAGCCACATCGCGTCCACCGGCGCCAGACGCTCGTGCACGTCGTGGCAGATCTCGATATCATTGCCGAACTTCACGCGCACATGCTCGAACAGCTCCACCACGTTGCGCAGGTACTTTTTTGAATCGAAGTAGGCTCCATCCGGACTGCCCGCCGGGGTTTTGAGGAAGCGCTGCTTGCCGCCGTAGCCGCCCCGCTGCAGGCGCAGGTACTGGTAGCCCTGCTCCAGGAACGCGGACACGGATTCGTCCAGCTCCTCGAAGGTATCGCCGCCGGCATGGCGGTAGACCGGCACGGCCTGACGCACCTTGCCGCCCCACAGCTGCCACACGGGCATGTTCGCGGCCTTGCCCGCGATGTCCCACAGCGCCATGTCGCAGCCGGAGATGGCGTTGTTCAGCACCGGGCCGTTGCGCCAGTAGGAGGAGTTCATCATCACGGACCAGGCGTCGTTGACAGCCAGCGCGTCGCGGCCCACCAGCAGCTGATCCATGTATTCCTCGATGGCGGTCATAACGGCCTTGTGGCGCTGGGTGTAGGTGGCGCAGCCCCATCCGTACAGGCCGGGCTGGTTGGTGTCGATGCGAACGACGATCAGGTTGGAGCCCATGGGCGCGGTCTCGATGGCGCTCACCTTGGTGATCCTGATATCAGACATGCTTTTCTTCCTCCTCTTTCATCATCTGGTCGTAGGCGCGCTGCACGAAGCCTTTGTCCACCGGATAGGCCTGAGCCCAGCCCTCAGGCATGCCGGGCAGCGCAAAGCCGCCGTCCACGCGCAGCGTGACGCCGGTAATATAGAAAGCCTGGTCGCTGAGCAGGAAGGCCGCGGCGTGGGCGATGTCCTCCTCCACGCCCCAGCGGCCCAGCGGAACCATCTCGGCATAGGGATAGTTGAGCTGCGTGTCGTCACGATGGCGCACGTTGATCGCGCCTGGGGCGATGCAGTTCACGCGGATGCGGTAGGGCGACAGCTCCAGTGAGAGCGATTCGCAGGAGCGCTCCACGGCCGCTTTCATGCCGCCATAGCAGAAATCGCTGCTGGTGGGCATCTGCCCGTGAACGGAGGAGATGAACAGAATGCAGCCCTGTATGCCGTCTTTGATCATGTGGCGCGCCGCCGCGCCCGCGCAGAGCATCTGCCCGGAATAGAGCTGCGCGGTCATGAAGGCGAAATCCTCCGCCGTGGCGTTCAGGATGCTGAACCGGCGATCCTTGGCCGCGTTGCACACCATGGCGTCGATGCGGCCAAAATCGGCGTGCGCCTGATCCACCAGCGCCGCGGGCGCGTTTCCGTCCTCCATGCGAACCTGATAGCAACGGCACGCGGCTCCCATGGCCTCGATTTTCGCCTTCACGGCGCGCGCGCCTTCCTCGTTGTTGCGGTAGCTGAACGCGATGTCATAGCCGCGCTCCGCCAGCTCGAGCGCGATACCCATGCCGATGCCGCTCGAAGCGCCTGTGACCAGCGCTGTCTTTTTGCCGGACATGACGCCGACCTCCCCGAAAAGTAATCGAATCCAGATGACCAAGTCTATTATAACACCTGCGGAGAAAATAAGCAATCGGCAATTGGAGCGTGTTTCCAAAATCCCCGCGGGATGCATTGGCACGAAAGAAAGCCCCGGAACGGCGAACCGCCCCGGGACCTTGTTCTGTCATTCAAACGGTTTCAGGCCGCTGAATTATTTGCCGCCACGCTCGTAGGCGCGCTGCACGGCGGCGTTGCGGATCTCCAGGCACTTCTCGATGCCCATGGTCTTCAGGCCCTTCTGGAAGTCAGCCCAGGTATCGTCGTTCAGATCGGAAACGCCGGTGAGGAACTTGGTGAGCGTCTCGTCCTTGTAGGTGTCGATATCGGTCTCCAGGCTGGCCAGCTCTTCGGATTCCTCAGTGGTGAAGTACAGACGCGGCATCAGCGAGCCGGAATAGTCGGAAGAACCGTTCCAGGTCTCGATGGTCTTCAGCTGGTCGGCGTACTTCATGAACTGAACCAGGTAGCCCTCGTCCTGCGGGAAGGGGCCGGAGCTGTGGGCGCGGATGTACAGGGAGCAGGCCTCGGCCACGGCGTGGTCGGGATCGGCCAGGATGGCGTCGCTCCAGCGCGGGAACTTGTCGCCGAAGGCGCTCAGATCCACGGGGGAGTTCATGTCTTCATAGTTGATGTAGTTGAAGGAGACGCCCTCCTTGCCGTAGTTGAACATTTCCTTGCCCTCTTCGGAGTAGCCGAAGTCCATGTAGCGGCAGGCACCCTCGACGTCTTCGCACGCGGTGGTGATGAAGGCGCAGAAGGAAGCCACATGCAGGGCGGAGTTGCCGAAGCGGCTGGTCTCGCCCTTCTCCAGGGTCGGCCAGGGCAGCGCGTAGGAGCGGAAGCCCTCGGGGTTGGCCGGTTCGGACTTGGTGCCCAGTTCGGCGTTCTTATAGTCGTACCAGGTGCCCATGCCGCCGCCCAGGTTGGAGAAGTACATGGCGGCGTTGTCGGACAGGATGTTCTGGCGCAGCTGCGCGGTGTTCAGGTTGGCCTGCCAGTCGGGGTTGATCAGGCCGTCGGCGATCCAGGTCTTGATCTGGGCAAGGTAGTCCTTGAAGGCGTCCTGAGTGGGGCCATACTGCACATTGCCTTCCTCGTCCAGGTAGTACTCCCAGCCAACGCCATAGGCGCCGGGCAGAGCGGAACCATCGCCCAGGCTGTTCAGCGAGACGCAGAGCAGCGGATACTCGACCTTGCCGGAATCCTTGAAGGCGCGGAGCACGGTATCCCAATCGTCGATGGTGCTGGGCAGGTTGTTCTCGTCGAAGCCGATGTTCAGCTCTTCCAGCCAGTCGATGCGGATCTGCGGACCCCAGCTGGTCAGAAGGATGTCGTCTTCACGGATGAAGGGGAAGTTGGTGATGTTGCCCTGGTCGGTGATCAGCTGAGGCAGCCATTCGGGATGCGCGTCGAAGTAGGCCTTCAGGTTCGGCACAAGGCCGTTGTCCCACGCATCGTTCAGGGTGATGATGACGCCATCGGATACGGCCTTGTCAACGCCGCCGGGATAGTTGGAGGTGTTGGACAGGTCGCGCTCGATGATGTCGGTCAGGTCGAAGGACGCGATCATCAGGTTGAACTTTTCGCTCTCCTGGCCGGCCGGCGGATGAACGAACGTCACATCGCAGTTCGTCGCTTCCGCGATCCACTTGGCAAGCTCGGAATCGGCCCAGTTGGTGAACATGACGGTTTCCTTCGAGGTGTCCAGTGCGCGCCAGTAGGTGAGCTTGGACGGCTCGGCGGAACCATCAGCCATCGCGGTGATGCTGACGACGGACATGAGCAGCATGAGGCTCAGAACCAGCGCCAGCGCCTTGGTGGTCTTCTTCATGTTTGGGTTCCTCCTTCTTATTTTTTAACAGCATACGCTGCTGTTAATCGGATTCAGCAGGGCATCAGCCCTTGATGGCGCCGATCATGACGCCCTTCACGAAGTACTTCTGCAGGAAGGGGTAAACCAGCAGGATCGGAATGGTGGCCACCATGATGGTGGAGTATTTGATGGTCTCGGAGATCGGGATGGCGTCGTCCGCCACGGCGTTCTGCGCGCCGGAGGCGTCCTCGGTGTTGGCCAGCAGGATCTCGCGCAGGATCAGCTGAAGCGGATACTTCTCTCGGGTGCTCAGGTAGATCATGGCGCTGAACCAGCTGTTCCAGTGGCCCACCGCGTAGTACAGCAGTATGACGGCCAGCGTGGGCAGCGACAGCGGTATGATGATGCGGAACAGCACCACCATGTCGTTCGCGCCGTCCAGCTCGGCGGATTCCTCCAGCGAAGCCGGGATGTTGGAAAACGCCGTTCGAGTGATGATCATATTGAAGGTGCTGATCGCGCCGGGCAGCATCAGCGCCCACACGGTGTCCAGCATGCCGAGGCTTTTGACCAGCAGGAAGGTGGGGATCATGCCGCCGTGGAAGTACATGGTGAAGATGATGAGGCCGGTCATGGGGCCCTTCAGCATGAGATCCTTGCGGGAGAGCACGAAGGCGCACAGCATGGTCATCAGCATGTTGATGGCGGTGCCCAGCAGCACATAGTAGATGGTGTTGCGGTAGCCCAGGGGGATCATGGGGTTCTGCAGCACCTTTTGGTAGCTGGCGAAGGTGATCTTACCCAGCGGATAGAAGATGGGGCCCACGTGATACATATACGAGGTGGGCGCGGAGATGGAGGCCATGGCCACGTGCCACAGGGGATACAGCGTGAGGACGGCCAGCAGAATCATGAAGATGTAGTTGCACGTATCGAAGATGATGGAGCCCTTCGTCTTCCTGATCCGGTTGCCCGGCGCGGTGCGCTTGATATTGCCTGTCATTTCTGCTCAGCTCCCTTCTACCACAGGCTGGTCTCGGTGACCTTGCGGCTGATGGCGTTGGCCGAGATGACCAGGATGAAGTTGATGATGTTGTTCATCAGGCCCACGGCCGAGGAGAACGAGTAGCTGAAGTCGAGCAGGCCGCGCCGGTAGACATAGGAGGAAATGACGTCGGCCACCTCGTAGGTGCCGGTGGTGTACAGCAGGATGATCTTCTCGAAGCCCAGGCTCATCAGGTTGCCGATGCGCAGGATGAGCATGATGACGATGGTGGGCAGCAGGCAGGGAATGGACACATGCCACACTCGGTGGAACCGGTTGCCGCCGTCGATGGCCACGGCTTCGTACAGCTCGGAATCCACGCCGGAGAGCGCCGCGATGAATATGATGGAGTTCCAGCCGATGCTCTGCCAGATGTCCGAGGATACGTAGATGGTGCGGAACAGGCTCATCCTGCCCAGCAGCGCGCCCTTGACGTAGTTTGGATTGATCATCTGCGCGATCTGGTTGAACAGGCCGTTGGTGGAGCAGAAGTCCACCAGGATGCCGGCGATGACCACGGTGGAGATGAAGTGCGGCAGGTAGGTGATGGTCTGCACCGTCTTCTTGAAGACGGGTTTATGCACCTCGTCCAGCAGCAGCGCCAGGATGATGGGCGCCGGGAATCCGAACAGCAGCAGGTAGATGTTGATGAACAGCGTGTTGCGGATGGTGCGCCAGGCATAGACGCCGTTGAAGAAGCTGATGAAGTGCTTCAGGCCCACCCACTTGCTGCCCCAGATGCCCTTGCCGGGGTTGAAGTCCTTGAAGGCGATCTGCACGCCGTACAGCGGTCCGTAGTGGAAGATGATGTAATACGCCAGCACAGGGATCATCATCATATATGTCCACTTATGCTTGACGATGTTGCGTCCCAGCCTGGCCAGGTAGCTCTGGCTCTTCCGAGACTGCCTGGTTACGGCCCCGCTCTGCGCCATAGTTAGCGCCTCCTATCAAACGTTGTTTTCCGATTCCGCCCGGGGAAAACCGGAACCCGCTGCCATTCACAGCAATGACAGTATATTCGTTAACATATATTATATATTATCCAAATGGGCAAGTCAATAGAGTTTTTTTAGAAAGAATCACCGATCCTTTCTTTACCGTATATTTAAGAAGCAGGCAAGAAATAAGGATTGCCGCGATAATCATTTGGCGACGCGCGCTGTACGTCATAGAAGTGTTTGACTTTTTCATAAGGCCATGATACTATAACTGTGTTGGTAAACGCGCACATCCATGGGAAAGGCGGAGTGAACGGCATGGACAGACAGGAAATCGAACAATTCTGGAAAAACGATGAGGAAGCGCACCGCGACAACTGTTTTTTCAAGGGCCATCAGGTGGCGCTGGGTATCCGGATGAGCCACGAATGCGTCTTTGAAGAACTGGGCGAGGAGGGAACGCCCTGGATGCCCATGCCCCGGGATCGCCAGCTGGAACTCAACAAGCGTTACAATGACAAAGCCGAGAAGATCGTGGGCAGGCGCCTGCTGCCGGAGACCATGCCGGAACCGGACGCCGTATTCCCCCAGACCAAACGCATCGGCGAGGTATTCGGCGGCCAGTACGTCTATCAGCACGAAACCGAGTGGCTCACCCAGAGCGTGGAGACGCCCGAGGAGCTGGAGGCGTTGCTGAACCGGGTAGACAGGCTGGACATCCGCGAATTCATGCTGCCCGACAACTGGGAGAGCGAAAAGAAGCGCATTTTTGAAACCTATGGGCTGCGTCCGCCTGTGCTGCGCCACATGCGCGGCCCGGTCACGCTGGCCTGCTCCATCTTCGGCTCCGAAAACCTGATCTTCCTGGGCATGGACGAGCCGGATCTGTACAGGCGTTTCTCCGACACCATCGGGCGCGTGCAGCTGGAAATGTCGCGCGTCATGGACGAGGAGGCCGGCGTCACGGCGGACTCGCGGCGCGGCTTCTCCTTCGCGGACGACAACTGCTGCCTGCTGACGGCGGAGCTGTACGCGGATTTCGGCTTTCCGGTGCTGAAGCGCATCTTCTCGCATTACAGCCCCGATCCGGACGACATGCGCTATCAGCACTCCGACAGCGCCATGGCGCACATCATCCCCGTTCTGGCCGAGCTCGATCTGACGGGCGTCAACTTCGGCCCCACGGTGATGGTGCCCCAGATCCGCCCGTATCTGCCCCACGCCCGTATCGACGGCTGCATCGCGCCTTTCACCTTCATGCGGAACGAGGAGGATCAGCTGCGCTACGAAGTGAACCGGGATATCGACTATGGTTTCGAGTACGGCGGCGTGAACATCACCACCGCCGGTTCCATCAACAACGGCTCGCTGCTCTCCAGCATGCGCCTCATCATGGAAACCATCTGGGAGAAACGCCGCTGAGCGGAGGGCGGACTGAAGCGAAAAACCGGGGCTGTCTCAAAGGCATCTGAACGCGGATGAGACAGCCCGATTCATGTCGGTCAGCAGGTACGGCCGGGATCATCGACGCAGGCCGGCTTCCCGGAGCCGTTCGGCGGCGCTCATGTCGCCGCCTCAGCCGGCCACGGCATATCGCGCGCCACGGTGATGCA
The DNA here is from genome assembly GCA_017620115.1 of Clostridia bacterium. Classification (GTDB taxonomy): domain Bacteria; phylum Bacillota; class Clostridia; order Christensenellales; family Aristaeellaceae; genus Firm-10. Next base: position 17,928 of record JAFZRB010000105.1, read on the forward strand.
GCGGAACTCCCCGCCGTTGTCGGTCGGGTCGCCTTCCCGGCGCGGACGGCAGGCGCAGTAGAAGTGATACAGCGCGCCGTTCGCGAAGATGACGCCCGGCTTATGGGCGTAGGTGGAATCAATGGTATTCCTGCCGCCTGTGGTGAGGATGGGCGCGGGGAATTTCGTCCAGCGGTACAGATCGCCGCTGACCGCCACGCCCTCGCAGGCAGACAGGTTCCCCAGCCCGTAATAGAACATCACCCACCGCTCCGCGCGGGCGTCGTAAAAGACCTGCGGATCGGAGGCGAATACGCTGTCCCACGCCTGCGGCGTGACCGGCAGCACGGGATGATCAAACGGCCGCGTCCAGTGGATCAGGTCGTCCGATTCAGCAACGCCGGTCTGTTCCGTCCAGCCTTCGCTGTCCTTCTCCTTGGCGTTGTAGAAGAGATAAAAGCGGCCGTCGTGCTCGAGCAGGTCGGTCTTGTACAGTCCGCCGCGCTCCCAGGCCGCGCCCTGCCGCCAGGAAAACACGGGCGCTCCATAGAAATGCCAGTCCATGAGGGATTCGTCTTCCGTCCAGGCGAGGCCCACCTCCGCGGAGCCGGATTCATAGCCGACGCCGGGATAGGAATGATACATAAGCCAGTAGCGCCCCCGCCATTTCCTGAGGCGGTTGCCGCCGTATAGATCCTTGTCCATGAGGATCGTCGTGGCCGCCATGCCCACGCTGTCCCAGGCCATGTTGGATCCGCGTCGCAGCATGACGCCCAGCTTCCGCCAGCGAACCAGGTCGTCCGATACGGCAAGGCCGGTCTGATACCCTGTTCCGTCGAAGCCCACGTGCATCATGTAATAGCGCCCGTTGTGCGAAAACACGGTTGGACAGTCCACGGCCAGCCGGTCATACATCCCGCCCACGCCGGAGCCGGTCAGAACCGCCTCGCCGTATTTATAGGGCGTAATCAGGTGAGAGAAATCCATCCTCCATGCCTCCTCAGCCGCGCGGCGACGTCTGACGAGCCGTCCTGCCGCGCCGTTTGTTTCCCGATAACCGCATCTGCCTTTCGATCCGTTCACAGCCGTCATGCCCCGCCGCCGAAGCGCTCCGACAGAATCACACAGGGAGGCGAACGCCATGTATCTGCGTCATCTTTACCCCACCCCGAAATCCTTTGCCGAGGACGAGTCCGAACGATTCGTTTTCGGCGCGCACGTCAGCGCCGTCGTCAGCGGCATGACGCCAGAAGGCGTCGGGCGGACGAAATCGCTGTGGCGCCGTTTCTGCTGCGACGCCTGCGAACTGCGCGTCGCGCCGGGCGGCGCGGGCTGCCGCCTGTCCATCGGCCGCGCGGACTGCCGCCTTGCCCCGGGCGATCGCTACGCGCTGCGCGTCGGCGCGGAAGGCGTCTGCGTGGCCGCGGCCGATTCCTCCGCCCTGCTGGACGGCGTCAAGACGCTGGTTCAGCTGATCTGCCCATTGGAGCTGGCGGAGGGGCGGGAAGCATTCTACATCGCCGCCGCCGAGGTTCACGACGCGCCGGCCATAGCCTTTCGCGCCATACACCTCTGCGTCTTCCCGGACAGCAAGCTCTGGACCATCGAAAAAGCCATCCACCTGGCGGGCTTTCTCAAGATGACCCATGTGGTTCTGGAATTCTGGGGCACCTTCCGCTATGAATGCCTGCCCGGTCTCGCCTGGCGCGACCGCTCCTTTTCCAAAGAGGAGCTGAAGCCGCTGGTCGATCTGGCGCGCAGTTACGGCATGGAGGTCATCCCCATGGCGAATCACCTCGGGCACGCCTCGCAGGCGCGCTCCTGCTATGGTCGCCACACCGTTCTGAATCAGAATCCGCGCCTGTCGCGGCTGTTTGAGCCGGACGGCTGGACATGGTGCGTATCCAATCCCGACGCCTACAGGCTGCTCGCCGATATACGCGCCGAGCAGATGGCCTTCTGCGGGCCGGGGCGGTATTTCCACCTGGGTCTTGACGAGGCCTATTCCTTCGCGACCTGCGACCGCTGCCGGAAACGCGCGCCTTCCGAGCTGCTGGCGGAATACGTCAACCGGCTGGCCGGCGGTGTCTGCGCCGCGGGCCGCCGCCCCATCATCTGGCACGACCAGCTGATCCGCCGTTCGGATTTCGGCGAAGGAGACATCGTGGCCAACGGCGAAAACCAGAACACGGCTGACGCGCTGGATGCGCTGGATCGGCGGATCATCATCGCCGACTGGCAGTACGGC
>JAFZRB010000106.1 GCA_017620115.1 Clostridia bacterium
CTGGCCTTCGCCGTGGCGCTGCGGCTGCCCCTGCCGGAGACGCGCGACATGCTGGCCAAAGCGGGCTTTTCGCTGTCGCACAGCAGCAAATTCGACCTGATCGTGGAGTACTTCCTCCGCAAGGGCGTTTACGACATCTACGAGATCAACGACGCGCTGTTCTCGTTCGATCAGAAGCTGCTCGGATCGGGCATATAACTTCTACCTGTGTTCGACAGCGGCGCATTGCGCGCTCGCGCGTTTTGCCCTATGATAGTACTGGGAGGTGGTGGCATGCAGGATTATGCGTTCGGAAACAGGCTCTTTGAGCTCAGGAAAAAGGCGGGGCTCTCCCAGACGGAGCTGGGAAAGCTGCTGGGCGTGACGAACAAGGCCGTGTCCAAATGGGAAAACGGAAGCGCGAAACCCGCGCTGGGCACGGCGCAGCGGCTGGCGGACGCGCTGAACGTGGCCCTGAACGAGCTGCTCGACCCGCCCGCCGGCGGGAAGAAGATCAGCAAAATCGTGATCACGGGCGGCCCCTGCGCGGGCAAGACGACCGCCATGAGCTGGATCCAGAACGCCTTCTCGAAAAAGGGCTACGCGACCCTCTTCATCGACGAGACGGCGACGCAGCTGATTTCCGGCGGCGCCGCGCCCTGGCTCTCGCAGTCCGGGCGGGACTTCCAGCGCTGGCTGATGCAGCTGCAGCTGGACAAGGAGCGTGTTTTCACGGAAATCGCCCGCACGCTGAAGAGCGACAAGGCGCTCATCGTGTGCGACCGCGGCGCGCTGGATAACCGGGCCTACATGACGGACGCGGATTTCCGCTACGTGCTGCGCTGCATGAACACCAACGAGGTGGCGCTCCGGGATCAGTACGACGCGGTATTCCATCTGGTCACGGCGGCCAAGGGCGCGGAACGGTTCTACACCCGCGCGAACAACACGGCGCGCACGGAGACGGCGGAGCAGGCCGCCGCGCTGGACGACAGGCTGATCGCCGCCTGGACGGGACATCCCCACCTGCGCGTGATCGACAACAGCAGCGCGTTCGACGAGAAGATGCGCCGCCTGATCGCGGAGATCTCCGCCTTCCTGGGCGAACCCGAGCCCATGGAAATCGAGAAGAAGTTCCTGATCGCCTATCCCGACATCAGGGAACTGGAAAAGCGCCCCAACTGCCGCAGGGTGGATATCGTTCAGACCTACCTGCTGTGCGACGACGGGGAAGCGCGCGTGCGCCAGCGCGGGCAGGACGGCCATTACGTCTACTTCCTGACCCGCAAGCGCAAGGTGGCGGACGGCAAGCGCATAGAGATCGAGGAGCGGCTCACGCAGGACGAATACCTCGCCCTGCTGCCCCAGGCCGATCCCGCCTGCCGCCCCATCCGCAAGCAGCGCTACTGCCTCAGCGAAAACGGCTTCTACTACGAGATCGACGTCTATCCCGAATGGAAGCGTCAGGCGATCCTGGAGATCGAGCTGCGCGACGAAAACCAGCCGTTCACCCTGCCCGACTGCGTGGAGGTCATCCGGGACGTGACGAACGACGAGTCGTTCACCAACCACGCGCTGGCCCGGCTGAAGTAATTCGGCCCCGCGAAGAGCGGGGAAGGGGCCGGATCGCATCGGCAAACTTTTATTGACGCCATTGCCCCGGCGGTATAAACGATTTGTCGCTTTTCAGGCGACCCGCCGGGCCCTCCTCTCTGCTACAATGTCATCGTAAGGCAAACAAAGCCTCGGACAAAAGCAGACGGGAGGGTTTTTTATGAAAAAGAATCTCACGGAAATGGTCTTCATCCTCGACCGCTCCGGCTCCATGGCGGGCCTCGAGGCGGACACCATCGGCGGCTTCAACAGCATGATCGAGCGCCAGAAGCAGGCCAGGGGCGAAGCGCTGGTATCCACCGTGCTGTTCTCCAACGACAGCGCTGTGATCCACGACCGCGTCGACCTGAAAAACATCCGCCCCATGACCGCACGGGAGTATTTCGTGGGCGGCAGCACGGCGCTGATCGACGCCATCGGCGGAGCCATCCACCACATAGGCAACATTCACAAATACATTCGCGAGGAGGACAGGCCGGAGCACACCGTGTTCGTGATCACCACCGACGGCATGGAGAACGCCAGCCGCCGCTACACCAGCGACGAGGTGAAGGCCATGGTCAAGCGGCAGAAGGAGAAATACGGCTGGGAATTCCTCTTCCTGGGCGCGAACATCGACGCCGTGGAGACGGCCGCGCATTTCGGCATCGGGGCCGACCGCGCCGTCACCTTCCACAACGACGCGGCCGGGCAGGCGCTGAATTACAGCGAGGTCAGCGAGGCGGTGAGCGCCGTGCGCGCCAGCAGGCCGCTGGGAGCCTCGTGGAAGCAGAAGATCGAGCAGGATTTCAAGACGAGAAAGGCGCGCAGATAAGGGAAAAGAAGCCGGGCCCCCGCAGCTGAACGGAGGCCCGGCGTTATGTCATATCGATTGGCGCTGAAGGCGCGGCCTGCTCACGCGCGGTACTTCGGCCGGCGTCTCTGAGCGCGGGCGCGGGCGGCGCGCTGCCTGGCGCGTTCACGCGCCCGCTTGCGGGCCTGCGCGCGCCGGCGCGCGCGGCGGATGGCCGAGACGATCCTGGCCACGATCAGGATCAGCAGAAAGAGCAGAAGAAAGGCCAGCGCGAAATAAACCCACTTAGGCACGCGCTCCAGCAGGCTCCCGATCCCGCTCACACGGGCGGCGGGCGCGGCGTTGACCGCCCGGTCGGACACCAGCACGGCCGTGATCACGTCGCCTTCGGGCGGCGTGAAGGTCAGCCGGCCCATCACGGTGCCCACGTCGAGCGGCGCGGTGAAATCATGGGTGTATTCGATGGTCAGGCTGTCCCGGAACGACTGGAGCAGATCGCCCAGATTGTCCACATGGATGGTCGCTTCATACGACCCGGCGCGGTTGATCAGCGCGTTCAGCCGGATCACGCTGCCGGAGGCGTCGTCCTCCGAGGCCCCGGAGATGGGCACCGTGAGGTTCAGCATGTCGTACAGCTCCGCGAACGTATACGTCCGGTACTGCGCGAAGCCATAATTGAGCAGGCGTTTGGCGTCCTGCCACTTGGCGTTGACGAAGGCGGTGGTGCTCTTCAGCGCCACGCAGATCAGCTTGACGCCGTTCTTATCCGCCGCGCTCACCAGGCACTGGCCCGCGGCGCTGGTAGTGCCGGTCTTGACGCCCGTCGCGCCGGAGTAGCGGAATTCGCTGCCGTAAACGACCAGCAGGTTGGAGTTCTGAATGATGTACTCGCCGCGCAGGTTGGTGGGGCTCATCGTGTACTGGCCGGTGCCGACGATGCGGCGCACGGTGGCGTTCTGCATGGCGGCGCGGGTGATGATCGCCAGATCGCGCGCGGTGGTGTAGTGGCCGTCCGCGGTGTAGCCGTGGGGGTTCACGAAGTGCGTGCCCGTGCAGCCAAGCTCCTTCGCGCGGTCGTTCATCATGTCCACGAAGCCGTCAATGCTGCCGCCCACGAGCACGGCCACCGCGTTGGCGGCGTCGTTGCCCGAGCGCAGCATCATGCCGTACAGCAGGTCGGTGAACGTCATTTCCTCGCCCACCGTGATGGGCACGACCGAGGAATCCTTGGGAATATCCTCCGCGGCGCGCGGCACGGTAATGACCTCGTTCAGCGCGCCCGCGTGATACTCGACCGCCAGCAGCAGCGTCATGATCTTGGTGATGCTGGCCGGGTTCATGCGGACGTCGGCGTTTTTCTCCATCAGCACGCGCCCGTCCTCCTGATTGATGAGGATGAAGGACTGCGCGTAGATCTGATCGGGCGTGAGCGCCTCCGGGTGGTCCTGGTCATACCGGGGAACGGACGCGTCGAACGGCGGCAGCGTGGGCGATGGCGTGGCCGTGGGCGCGGCGTGCGCCAACGTGCCGCCAAACAGCAGCAGGAGCGCCGCGCACAGGGCGGATAATTTTAAGCGTATGGAACGCATGGATGCCGATCCTTTCTGCAGGGAATAGAGGGCGCCGCCCGATTCGCCGGCCAGCGCGCGCCTCCTCTTTATATCATATCACTGATTCGCATATTTGTACAGCCCGGCCGGACATTTTCCGGCCTTCCCCGGCCTGCGGCGGCGAAACGGCCGCAAAAAAACAGGCCCGGTTGACCCAGACCTGATTGATGGAGGCACCATCCGGATTCGGACCGGAGCATGAGGATTTTGCAGACCCTTGCCTTACCACTTGGCTATGGTGCCTTACAAATGGAGCGGTAGACGAGACTCGGACTCGCGACCTCCACCTTGGCAAGGTGGCGCTCTACCAACTGAGCTACTACCGCAAAAGGTGCCTTGGGGCGGAATTGAACCACCGACACTGTGATTTTCAGTCACATGCTCTACCAACTGAGCTACCAAGGCTTATGGCGACCCGGAAGGGGCTCGAACCCTCGACCTCCAGCGTGACAGGCTGGCGTACTAACCAACTGTACTACCGGGCCATATAACTGGTGGGAACAACAGGGCTCGAACCTGTGACCCTTTGCTTGTAAGGCAAATGCTCTCCCAACTGAGCTATGCTCCCTCGCACCCTGTTCCCTCGCCGCTTTCGCAACGACGAGAGATATTATACACGGTCTCCACTCCTTTGTCAACCCCCAAATCATCATTTTTCTTATTTTGAGAACCGAAAGCCCGTTATTATGTGAAAAGCGACGACGACGCGCCGACGAAAAAGCCGCGCGGAAGCGCATCGTCTCCCGCGCGGCGCATCGTCGTTCGCCTGTCAGTCCGCCAGCGTGCCCATGGGATCCCAGGGCGCGAGCACGATGGGCTCCTGCGCCGCCAGCGCGGCCAGATCGCCCAGGTATTCGGCTTCCACGGCGGCCTGGAACACGTATTCGTCGAACCAGGTGTCGGAGCACACATAGTAGCCCTTCTCGCCGTTCTTGTCGCCCCAGCTGTTCTCGATCTTCCAGCGGGTGGGCTTGCCGTCGTCCAGGTTGACGCCCGTGATGACCATGGCGTGGTTCATGGCGGAGAACCAGTAGTTCAGGCTGTCTTCCTTGGAGATGGTCAGGTCGAGGCCGGTCAGCAGCGCCGCGTTATAGGACTGATCGTCCCACACGCCCTTCTCGCGCTCGCCGAACTTGCCCACGTCGCTGCCGAACCAGACCACCTTGCCGGCCTCCAGCTGGCGGATGATGGCGGCCTTGAATTCGTCCATCGTGAGGTTCAGGTGCTTCACGGGCTTGCCGCCCGCCACATTGCCCAGGTACTCGATGGTGAATGTCTTGTGATACGGCTTGTCGGCGGTGGGCGCGTGGATGACGCTCACGGTC
>JAFZRB010000107.1 GCA_017620115.1 Clostridia bacterium
AAGGTGCCTCGTGAGAGGCGGATGAGGTGTTAGCCCGGCTCTTTGCTGTCTATCGCAATAGGATGCTGGTCGCGACGATAACACCTCATCAGTCGCCTGCGGCGACAGCTTCCCCTCCAGGGGAAGCCCCTTTGAGCCCTCTAAACTCCAATTTGTCGGACTGCTTTTTAAATGAGATGGCCCTGGGATGTCCTTTCCCGCCCTTGATTTATTGGCCGGCGCAGACTATAATAGGGACAGTGATTCCAGAACACGAAAGAAAGGTGTTTCGCTTGAAGGAACTGCTGCTCAGAATTCGCGCGCTGCTGATCCGCTTCGCAGGCCGCGGCGCGGACAATCCGCTGGCCCCGGCCGCGGCGGTGGCGCTGAGTCTGCTCGGGGCAGGCGATTACTACGCCGCCGGGCCGGCGCTGACGCCCCTGACGGATGAGCTGCCCGGCGACGCGCCGCTGGAACCGGCCGATCCCATGCTGGCCGCGGGCGCGGCCTGCGCGCAGCGGCGCAGGAACGAGGGCGGCGTGGCGGTCGCTCTGGCGGAGGAATCGGAGCGGCTGTACGAGGCCGTCGGCCTGGCCGTGCGGCTGAATCTGCCGCTGGTGCTGCTGGTGAACTGCCGCGAGGCGTCGCTGGACGAGTTGTCTTCCCGCGTGATGGCGGCGGATATGGAGTGCATGCCCGCGGACGGGCGCAGCGTGATGAAGCTGATGCCCGCGCTGCGCCTGGCTGTGGACAAGGCCCGCGAGGGCGACGGCCCCACGCTGATCGAGTGCGTGTGCGACCGGCCGCTCGACGACGAGGACACCCCCGCCGATCCGCTGGAACGGCTCAATAACGTGCTCATCCTTGAAGGATACGCCATGCCGGAGGAACTGCAATGAGTATCAAGAATTGTTCGACGGCCATTCAGGCCGTGTTGGACGACGCCGCCAGCCGGATGGACAATCTGATCGTGATCCGCGTGGAGGCCGGCGCGGAGCCCACGTTCCTCAGCCGCCGGCTGACGCTGCCCCTTTCAGACGATCTGCAGATGGCCTTCGCGCTGGGCTGCGCCCAGGCCGGCATGCGATGCGTGCTCGACCTCACCGCCGTGCGCGACGCCGCCAGCCGGCTCGAAGCGGTCTGCGGCGCGCTGCCCCGGGCTGCGCAGGCGCCGCTGGTCATCCGCGCGCGGGCCCGGTTCTGTCCCCCGGTGCCCGGCGTGCGCGCGATCTTCCCCTCGAACGCCCGCGAGTGCGCCGGCGCGATGCGCTACGCGCTGCGGAGCGGGCAAACCTGCCTGATCGTGGAGAATCCGCTGAATGCATACGAGACCTGCGAAGTGCCGGACGATCCGGACGAGCTGTTCGCCGGCGCGTGGGAAAGCGCGCCTGAGGCGGTCGAAGCGCCCGCACAGAGCGCTCCTGAGGCCGGGCCTGCGGAAGACGCCGCGCCTTCCGCGGCGCCGGAGGAGCCCGCCGTTCCTGAGCCGGCTGGGCTGCCGGATCCGGTCGCCGCGCCGACGCCGATCGGTGGGACGGCTTTCCGCAGCCGCGCTTACGATCCGGCGGAGCTTGAGCGCACCGCGGCGCTTCTGAACATCGCGCGCGGGGAGCTGGCGGCGCGTTGCTGCGCGGCCGCCGGGGAATCGGCCGAGATCATCCTCGAAACGGACAGCGCGCCGGGTGAATCGGCCTGCATCCCGCCCGAGGAGGCGGACGCCTGCCTGTGGGTGGGCTATGACCGCCTCACGCTGTGCTGGGATCCGCGCGCCATGAGCGCCCAAACAGCCCGCGCGCTCATCGCCGATACGGCGGCGCTTCTTGAACTGCCCGCCCGGCTCATTCTGGCGGAAAAGGGAAAGCGATAAGTCCAATGCGGCGTGTGTCTGAAAAGCCGTCATCTGAACCGGGCTACAGGATTTATACCGCCTCCGGGCGGATCAGACCCCCAAAAAACCCTGCATTTCAGAGGAAGTGCAGGGTTTAGCTATGAGAAGAGCAGACGCAGAAGGCGTTCTCGGCCTTCTGCGCCATAAAGTATGATGTCGGGGCGATGGGGAGGCGGGTCGCGTGGCTGTAAGAGGCGGCAGACTATTGAATAACGTAAAGCATAACGCCGCTCACATGCAGCAAATACCCATTCAGCTTGCAAAAAAGATTGATGTGAGTCTGCTCTTCATGGCGCCTTACCTTCTTTTTCCGAAAGGATCATCTTCCGATAGTAGTCGGGGGATTGCCCCACCGAGGCTTTGAAAACCTTGCTGAAGTACGACGGGCTGTTGTATCCGACCTTTTCCGCGACAGCCGACATGGAAAGGCTGGCATCCTCCAGAAGCTGCTTCGCGTATTGAACCCGCATCTGCGTCAGGACGGTTTTCAGGTTGTAGCCGGTTTGCTCCCGGATGATCGTATAGATTCGATTCAGGCCGATGCCGAGCGCTTCGGAAATGCTCTGGGCGGATATATCGTAGTCGCAGAAATGACGGGCAAGATAGTTCATGACAATCTGGCTGGTGGGCTTGATGAGCTGGCCGGACTGCTGTTTGTGGCTGCAAAGCGCCGGGATCAGCTGCGCCAGCTTGCTGTGAATCATTTTTCTGCTCCTGGTTGGCAGCATCATGCTGAGCTGCGACTCGCTCAGGGGATATCCCATCCTGATGCACAGGCGGTAGATGTCGCTGATCAGAAGCATCATACTGTAGTGATCGACCAGATCGGAGCCGTTCTGCTGTATGAGTTCCATATAGTGCTCCAGCTCGTCCAGCGCTTTCTGGCTGTCGCCGCATTCGATCTGGAACACCAGCTTGTTGGCGGTTTGCTGGAGCTCTGTTCCCTGACTGATCACGTCCAGACTGCCGCTTGTCAGCGCGTCGGAGACGAGCTTCAGCTTTGAGAGCGCCGCCAGATAAGACGCGGAGATGCCGGAAAAATCTGTGACCGGGCCGTCCGCGATCAAAAAGCGGACAGGCAGCCGGTTCAGAAACGCATGCAGCTTGCGAATGATGTTGTCCAGGCGTTCCTTGCCCGCAATATTGCAGAAGACGGCCAGAAGATGGTTTGACTGGTCGCACTCCACCGCGCGCAGCACGTCCTCGCTGCCCGAAATATCCGATACGTTCTGAATCAGCGTGGATATGTCCTCGCGCGTGATTTCATAGCCGGGAGCGGGCTCGACCGTCAGAATGGCAAACAGGGGATGGGGAAAATGGATGCCGGCCCGGTCAAGCTCCTGCGAAAGATTCGGTATGTCGGGGTTGTTCAGGAGCATAAGCAGCAGGTAGTGGCACAGCTCAAGGTCCCGCGTTTCGACCACTTCCTCCAGCGCCTGATTCTTTGTATGGATCTGCGCGATCATGTACCGCAGCTGGGAAAACTCGTTTTTGGGCAGTTCCGCGCTTGAATGATCCCTGTATTCCCGCGCCAGCTCCCGCAGCGGCTTGTAGCACTGCCAGGCCAAATACAATACGAACGCAATCAGCAGCACGATGCAGACGCAGAAGGACAGCAGCGATGAGGGCGAATACAAGAGCGCCAGCAGCGAAACCGGCGGCACGGACACCTCGATGCGCCAGTCGCCGCTTTCGCCGACGGAGAATGTAGGGGGCAAACCGGATGAGATCAGGCGCTGGTCCTGATAATACAATGTGTAATGCTCCGGCATCAGCGAGGCGGTCTGATAGATCCAACCGGCACAATCCTCCGTCCGCACGGGGATGAGCAGGATCCCGCTTTCGTCCGTGCCGCTGTTTGAGATGATGTGGATGGGGAAGGAAAAGAACAGCGTTCCCGACAGCGACAGCGTGCCCCTGCCTTTTTCGCTCTTCATGAGAAACGCGTCCATGTCCTGCCGGCGGGTTTCGTCAATGCCGTACCGGCGGAGGAACAGGCTCCAGTCCGTCGTGCTTCCGTTGCTCAGGAACACGACGTTTTCCCCGTTCACCTGGGGATAGATCACGGCGAACAGATCCACGATCGCGCAGTAGGACTGATACTGCCTCAGCGCGTCCGCCATTTCGATCCTGTTGTAATTGCTTTCCAGCAGGAAGCTGCGCCGGAAGTGGTTCTGGATGGAAAGTTTCAGCGACAGCTCATGCATGGACTTTTCCTGCGCCTCGAGCGATTGGATCGCGAGCTCCGCCTGGTTGCCCAGCGTCTCCGTCCTGTCCTGATTCAGCGCGCGAAGATAGCTCGTGCCCAGAACCAGGCCGAGCAGTACGAAGGTGATCGCGAGCAGAATAAGGCAAATGGCGATATACCTCCAGTATTCACTTTTCCTGCGGAAAATTCCCATGCCGTGCTTCATAGAGCCAGACGCTCCCGCTCCTTCTTGTTATTCCGGTGGTAACCGCATTATGATAACCTCAATGTTACCTGAATTATACCATAGCGCGCACATTTAAGAAACCTCAAATGGCATTTTTACAACAGCCGTTAGAAAAATACAAATGCAAAACGGTCTTGCCGCGGCCGCCGTGACAGAATTGCAAGGTTTCGTGTCACTTTTACTGTTGCAATATCGTTTCCATTCCATTAAGATAAAGTTGATCGAATGGCCTGCCATAAGAACAAAACCGGGAGGAGGTGTTCACGGGATGCTTCATAGACTGGATCGCCGGCGCGGGAAGGGCGGCCGCTTGCGCGGCGCGGGCCGCTACTGGCAGCTGTACCTCATGGCGCTCGTGCCGATGGCCGCGGTGTTCATTTTCCATTATATACCGATCTACGGCATACAGGTGGCCTTCCGCAAATATAACCCCCGGCTCGGCTTCTGGGGCAGCGAGTGGGTCGGCCTGAAATACATCCGGCAGTTTGTGGAATACCCCAAGTTCTGGCAGATCATCTGGAACACGCTCCGAATCAACCTTCTTGGCCTGATAAAATTCCCCTTTCCGATTATCCTGGCCATCATGTTCAACGACCTGAAGGACGGGTGGTTCAAGCGGACGGCGCAGATGATCACCTACGCGCCTCATTTCGTTTCCACTGTCGTACTGTGCTCGATGGTTCTGCTCTTCCTGAACCGGGAGACGGGCGTGGTCAACGTCATCATATCGGCGTTCGGCGGCACGCCGCGCAACATCATGGCCGATCCCAAGGCGTTCGCGCCGGTGTTCGTGATCAGCAGCCTGTGGCAGAATCTCGGCTGGGATACCATCATCTATCTGGCCGCGCTTTCCAGCCTCTCGCTGGAGCTCATCGACGCGGCGAAGGTGGACGGCGCGAACCATCTGCAGATCATCTTCAACATCTATCTGCCCCACCTGCTCCCGACCACCATCGTACTGTTCCTGCTCAATATGGGCCACATGATCAGCGTCGGCTTTGAAAAGGTGTTCCTGCTGCAGAACCCGCTGAATCTGGAGACATCGACGGTTCTGAGCACATTCGTCTACCAGAAGGGCCTGATCGACGGGCAGATCAGCTTCTCGACCGCCGTGGATGTGTTCTCCAGTGCGATCTCGATCCTCATGGTCGTGTTCTTCAACGGACTCTCCAGAAAGTTTACGGAAACGAGCCTGTGGTGAGGGGGGAGTATGATGCTGCAGGTGCAGAAAAACAAGCGCTCCAGCCGCATCCGGCAGGATCGCGTCTCGGGGATCTATACCGTCTTTATCCGTGTGTTCGTCACGTTTATCACGCTGATCATCCTGTATCCCCTGTATTTCTGCGTGATCGCCTCCTTTTCCGACCCGAACGCCGTCGCGCTGGGCGACACGATCCTGTGGTGCAGGGGCTTTACGCTGGAGGCGTACAAGCTGGTCTTCCGGGAGAGCCAGATCTGGGTCGGCTACGGAAACTCGTTCATCTACATGGTGGCCGGAACGGCCTACAATATCTGCCTGACCATTCCCGCGGCGTATGTGTGCTCCAAGAAATACCTGCCCGGGCGCAAGTTCATCCTCTGGTTCTTCTTTGTCACCATGTATATCGGCGGCGGACTGATCCCAACCTACCTGTGGAAACGGCAGCTCGGCCTGGTCAACAATCCGCTGGTCATGATCGTCGGCGCGGGCGTCTCGGGATACTATCTGATCGTCGCGCGGCAGTACTTTCTGACCTCCATCCCGGATTCGCTGTATGAGGCGGCGGAAATCGACGGGGCGAGCGAGTTCGTGCGGTTCATGCGGATCGGGCTTCCGCTGGCCAAGCCCATCATCGCGGTCATCACGCTGTACTATGCTTTCGGCATCTGGAACAGCTATTATACCGCCCTGATTTACCTGAAAAAGCAGAGCCAGTGGCCATTGCAGCTTGTGCTTCGCCAGATCCTCATCGCAAATGAGAACGCGCTGAGCAACGCGGGCGACGCCATCCACGACGACACGGTCACGGAGTACCTGGTCTACCGGCTGTATCAGGTGCGCGGCATGAAATACGCCATCATCCTGATCGCGTCGGTTCCGATGCTGATCATGTATCCGTTTGTCAGCAAATATTTCATGCAGGGCGTCATGGTCGGCTCTGTGAAGGAATGATGATTACAGCACAGGGTGGCTGTAACATAAACGACATCATAAGGAGGAAGAGACATGAAACACCTGAAGAAGACCGCAACGATGCTGCTGATGGCCGCGATGCTGCTGTCCGTCTGCGGCTGCGCCATGGCGGAGGCGGCGATTCCGTCCTGGCTGCACCCCGCGCAGATGCCGCTGGTCGACGAGCCGGTGACATTGCGCATCACCGCGCAGTGCTCCGACTACATGACCGATCCGGAGTCCAGCTGGCTGTACAAGTTCTTCGAGGAGAAGCTCGGCGTCAAGATCGAGCTGGAGTACTTCTATCCCGCCACGCGCGACGAGTCCGTCGCCCTGATGATGGTGGACAGCACGCTGCCCGACCTGATGCTCGGCATGCAGTTCACCGCGGAGGAGATCAGCCGCTACGGCACCGGCTCCGGCCTGTTCCTCGACATGAACCCGTACATCAACGAGGTGAACGCGCCCAATCTCTATCAGTTCTTCTATGTTGACGAGCCGAACAGGAAGAAAGCGATGAGCGACGCCTACGGAGCGCTCTATACCCTGGGCGCCTACGAGACCCAGGGCAAGCTGGACTACACGTCCTACCGCATGTATTACAACTGGGACCTGATGGAGGCCGCCGGCGTGGAGAAACTCCCGGAGACCATCGATGAGTTCCTGGACATGCTGCGGGCCGAGCAGAAGTACGGCGCGGAGAACGGTCAGACCATCGTTCCCTTCGGCGGCAACTACGCGAGATACAATCCCTGCTATCTGATCCTGAACGCGCTCGGCTACAACAAGTCGATGGGCGGCGGCACCCACGGCCCCGAGGAGACCTCGATCATGCTGCGCAACGGCCAGGTGGTCATGCCGGCGTATGACCGCGAGGCGTTCCCGAAGTACCTCGAGACCATGCACACGATCTATGAAGAGGGCCTGATGGAGCAGGACTTCTACACGCTGGACAAGGACACCACGGAAGCCCACGTGGCAAGCGGCATGTACGGCGTATTCCAGGAGGTTCCGGGCCTGTTCGGCGGCGGCGAGTTCGGCCAGCAGTGGTGGGGCGGCATCCCGCTGACGAGCGAGTACAACGATACGCCCTTCTGGCCCCGCACGGCCGGCGTTTCTGTCGGCGGCCTCGCCATCAGCGCGGACACCAAGTATCCTGAGCTCTGCGTCGCCATCGCGGACTTCTTCTACTGCCAGGAGTACGGTCTGCTCGTGCTCCGCGGCCCGTCCGTGAACCAGTCCGACCTCTTCCTCGGCTTTGACGGCTGGTATTACGACACCGAGGCCAAGGCGGTCCGGTATGCCGATTATGTGGCGCATGAGGCGGAATACGACAACATCAACCACTATATGGAGGCCAAGTATCCGTTCTTCAAGCGGTTTACCTACGACTACTCCGTCACCGGTCAGGATGAGAACGGCAACAACATCTCCTGGTATCCCGATCTGAGCGGCATCGAAGGCGACTCGCTGTACGACATAGCCGCGTTCAGAAAGACCACGGACAACTTCAACCACCAGTTCATGACGGCCCAGGCATTCACCTGGAGCAAGTACAAGACCACCGAACTGACTCCCACGGTCTGCTTCTTTGACGCGGACACAATGGCCCGCCTGTCTGACCTGAAGACCCTGATCGACGATTACGCCGCGCAGGAGATCGCCAAGTTCGTCATCGGCGCGCGCGATCTGAGCGAGATCGACGCCTACTTCGACGAGATGCAGAAACTGGGCGCGGACGAGTACGTCGGCTACTACGTGGACTACTACGCGGGCCAGCAGTGATCCCGATCCGGTTCCGAGGTGTTGCGCAGTGCAGCGCCATGGTGTATAATGCAATATGACGGCATGGCGACCAGCGGGCGGCGGACGTCGCGCCGCTGGCCGCCATGTTCTGTAGATGGAGAACGACGAAGGGAAAGAGGGGGAGCGTCATGTTGAAATGCGGCTTCTATGAAAAGGAGATCACCCCGCCGATCGGATCGGAGCTGCCCGGCCAGTACGCGCTGCGCGTCAGCACGGGCGTGCTGGATCGGCTGTACGCGAAGGCGGCGGCGTTCGACGACGGGAACAATCTTGTGGCGCTGCTGGTGCTGGACGCGGTCGACGTGCCGGACTGGTTCTGCGAGGCCGTCCGCAGCCGCGTGGAGGATATGATCGGCCTGAAGGACACGAACCTGGTCGTGTGCGCCACGCACACGCATCAGGGCATCCCGGTTGGGGAAGCCATCGGCTCCCATGAGGATACGGGTTTTCTTCGGGAAGTGAGCCGCCTGGCGGCGGACTGCGTCGCGCTGGCCGTCAAAGCCCTTACGCCCTGCCGGCTCTCCTTTGGCACGGGGCGCGTGGACGGCGTTTCCTTTGTCCGGGATTACGTGCTTGAAAACGGGGAGGTGCGCACCAACCCCGGTCGGCCGCCGGCGAAGATCCTCCGGCCGTATTCGGAGAACGACCCCGATCTGCCCGTCCTTTTCGCGCGGGACGAAGAGGGAAACATGCTGGGCGTGGTCTATGGGTTCGCCTGCCATCAGGACTGCGTCGGCGGGAAGGAATTCACCGGCGACTATTCCTCCGAGGTTGCCCGGCGGATGAAGGCGCGCTACGGGCAGGACGTGGTGTCGGTGTACGTGGCGGCCGCGTGCGGCGACATCAACCACCTCGACTTCATGCACAACATGGCGCGGACGCCCTACCGCGAGACGGGCGCGAAAATCGCCGCGGAGATCATTCGCCTCGCGGACAGCCCCGCCGAGCCGCTTGCGGAGGAACGCGTCGGCGCGGCGAAGGAGTTTGTCTCGTGCCGGTACCGCCGCGCCTCGCGGGAGGAGATCGCGGCCGCGGAGGAATCAATCCGCACGGGCGAAAAGATACCGCGCGCGATGCTGGCCGGAACGACGTACGCGGAGCTGCTGCTGCAATACGAGCGCCTGCGCAAAGAGGAAGGAAAAACCGAAAAAGAGTTGCCCGTTCAGGTGCTCATGATCGGCGGCGTGACGCTCTTTGCGATGCCGGGCGAGCTTTACCATGCGTTCGGACAGCGGCTCAAGGCGGGCAATCCCACGGGCAAAACCCTGGTCGCGACGCTCTGCAACGGCGCGTACGGCTACCTGCCCACCCCGGAGATGTTCGGAACGAACGTCTATCCGGCGCAGCTCTGCGAGGGCAGCAAGTGGGCGTCGGAGAGCGGCCCCGCCATCACGGAGCGCGCGATCGAAATGGCCCGGAAACTGCGGGCCGAATGAAGAGCGATAAACGGTAAAGGAGAGCGCCATGTATCAGATCAACAAAATCCGGTCTCTGCCGACAATCGATTTCGCGGCGGAAGAGCTGAAAAAGTACCTGCGGATGATGATGCCGCGCTGCGGCGAGATCGGGATCGAATACGCGCCGGACGCGCGGGCGGGCTTCCGGCTGGGGCTCATGGCCGACTTCGGCCTGGAGCTGCCCGACGCGGACGATCCGGCGCTGGACGACATCGTTTATATCGAAACCGACAGCGCCGGCGGGATCATCGCCGGGTCGAATCCCGGCGCGCTGCTGATCGCCGTCTACCGCTACCTCCGTTTCTACGGGTGCCGCTGGCTCTTCCCCGGCGTCGACGGCGAGTGGATTCCCGTGATCATGGCGCCGCCGCCCGTTTCCTGGCGGAAGAAGGCGGATCACCGGTATCGCGGCCAGTGCAACGAAGGCGCGGAGTTTCAGCAGTGCATGATCGACGCCATCGACTTTACCCCCAAGATCGGCATGAACACGTTCATGCTGGAATTTGACATTCCCTCTCAGTATTACCAGAAGTACTACACCCACGCGGACAACCCCGCGCGCGAGCCGGAGCCGGTCACCAACGAGACGATCCTGCAATGGAAGCGGCAGTGCGAGGCGGAGATCAAAAAGCGCGGGCTGCATTTCCACGACATGGGGCACGGGTGGACCGCAGAGCCCTTCGGGCTTCACAGCAACGGAAGCTGGGCGGCCGTCGACGACGCTGCCGTCCCGGAGGAAACGCGCCAGTACCTGGCGCAGCTTTCCGGGAAGCGAGGGCTGTTCAAGGGCGTCCCGCTGAACACCAACATCTGCCTTTCGAATCCAGCGGCGCGCAGGCGCATCGCGAACGCGGTGGCGGATTACTCCCAGATACAGAACAACGTGGATTTTCTGCACATCTGGCTTGCCGACGCCACCAACAATCACTGCGAATGTGAGCAGTGCAGGCAGAAGACCGTCCCGGACTGGTATATCATACTGCTCAACGAGATCGATGAGGAGTTGACCCGGAGAAACCTCGCGCAGCATCTCGTGTTCATCGTGTACAGCGATACCTTCTGGCCGCCGGTCGAAGAGACGCTGCGAAACAAAGACCGGTTCACCATGCTCTACGCGCCCATCTCCAGGCGGTATACGGAATCCTACGACGCCGACGCGCGGATGGACAGCGTCACGCCGTTTCACAGGAACGCGAACGTATCGCCGAAGGGCATGGGGGAATGCCTTGCGTATCTGCACGAGTGGAAGAAGACCTGGCCGGGCGACTGCTTCTGCTATGAATATCATTTCTGGCTCCACCAGTATTACGAGCCGACCGGCCTGTACATTGCCGAACTGATCCACCGCGACATCCGCGGGCTTAAAAAGCACGGTTTGAAGGGAATCGTCGAGGACGGCTCCCAGCGCAGCTTCTTCCCCACGGGCTTTGCGTTCTATGTCTATGGGGAGACGCTCTTCGACGCCAGCCGCGGCTTTGACGAGCTGAAAGAGGACTATTTCTCACACGCCTACGGCGGGAACTGGCGGGAGGCGCTGGAATACCTGCAGAAGCTCAGGAACTGCTTCTCCTTCGGCTATATGTCCGGCCGCTTCTCCCGTAACGCGAACGAGGGATTTTACGCGCCGGAGCGCGCTGAAGAGGCGGCGAAGGTCAGCGGCCTGACGAAAGCGTTCGCCGAGGTCATCCGGGCGAACAAGGATCAGCCGCGCAGGACGTCCAGCGTGGCGTGGCGTCTGCTGGACGCCCACCGCGTCTTCGTGCGCGGGATCGCGGGGGTGGTCGAAAAGCGCGCGGCGGGAGACGACGCGGGAGCCCTTGAGGCGCAGGAGCGGCTGATGCAGGAGCTTTCCGCGCGGGAGATTGGCCTGGAGCGCTATTTTGACCTTTACATGTTCTGGGCCGCGTACAGGATGTCGGGATTGTTCGTGAAATCGTAGCGCGCTGACATTGCGCGAAGGGAGAAGTTCTGAAAAATGAAAAAAGCCGTATTCATCAATCAATCGCCGCAGTCTGTCCGCCGCGTCTTTGCGGAGCGGCAGATGGAACGCCTTCACGGACTGGTTGATATCGGCGATGCGTGCGTTTCCGCAGAGGAGCTGGCATCCGGCGTCGCGGCAGACGCGGAGGTCGCGTTTTCCACATGGAACATGCCGACGCTGGACGAGGAAACCATCCGCCGCTTCCTGCCCTCCCTGCGGGCGCTGTTTTACGCGGCGGGCAGCGTACAGGCGTTCGCCCGACCGTTCCTGAAATGCGGCGTGCGCGTGTTCAGCGGCTGGCAGGCGAATGGGCGCGCCGTGGCGCAGTTTACCGCCGCCCAGATCATGCTGGCGCTCAAGGGCTACTTCCGCGTGCAGCCCATTCTCCGGGAGCAGGGGCGCAAGGCGGCCCAGGCGGCGCTCAGAGGGTATCCCGGCGCGTATGACGTGCGGGTGGGGCTTCTGGGCTGCGGCGCGATCGGCAGTCAGGTGGCGCGCATCCTGCGGGATACCGACTGCGAGGTATGGGTCTATGATCCCTTCCTGCCGGCAGGCCGCGCGGAAGAACTGGGCGTGCGCCTGACCTCGATGGAGGAAATCTTCCGCGAATGCCTCGTGATTTCCAACCATCTGGCCAATCTCCCCGCGACGCGCGGGATCATCCGGCGGGAACACCTCATGAGCATGCAGCCCTTCGCGACCTTTATCAACACCGGCCGCGGCGCGCAGCTGGATGAAAAAGACCTGCTGGACGCGCTGACCGTCGACAGCACCCGCACCGCGCTGCTGGATGTGCTGACCGACGAGGGGCAGACGGACAGCAATCCCCTGACACGGCTGCCGAACTGCTTCGTGACCCCGCACATCGCCGGCGCGAGCGGCCGGGAAGTGCGGCGCATGGCGGATTACATGCTGGACGCCTTCGAGGTGTGGGAGGCAGGCGGACAGCCAAACTGCGAAGTGACGGAAAAGATGCTTGAGACGATGGCCTGAGACGGTGTCGTTACGCCGGTTGCATTCTGCCATTCAGGAATCAGGGATTTGAATTTCATCGGCGTCCCCTCCGTCGACAGGCGTTGCCGCCTGAACCAGCAATACTTCAATGAATCCCGTTCCCGTCGTCCGGTTGAACCGGCCTGAGCGTCTTGCTCAGGCTTTCTTTTTCTTTTCTGTCCATGGCTTCTGGCGCGATGGATTATGCTGAAGGTCTCATCAGGCGCGATCATTTGAGCGAGGCCGCCTCCGGGTCGAGGATCGCTTCCGCGAACGGGTGCAGCTGGAGCACGGAGGCGGGCACGTCGGGCGTGACGGGGCCGTACAGCGCCTTGCGCACAATCGCCGTTTTATTTGATCCGTTGGCGGCGAGGATCACGCGGCGGCTCATCATGATGTTGCGGATGCCGATGGTAAATCCGCCCAGATCCGCGTCCGGCGCGGCCCCGCTCTCCCGGCGGATGCGCGCGTCCAGCGTCTCGTCCATGCGGGAAATCCATGTGGTGGATTCAAACGGCGTGCCGGGCTGGTTGAAGCCCAGATGACCGTTTTCCCCAATGCCCAGAATCTGCAGATCGACGCCGCCTCTCGCCGCAATGGCGTCCTCGAACGCGCGGCACTCACGGGAATAGTCGTCGGATTCCGTGGGCGGCATGAGGAAGTTTTCCGGGCGGATGCCCAGCGGACGCACCACCTGGCGCAGCAGCATGTCATAGCAGCTGCCGGGGAACGCGCGGCTGACGTGGGTGATCTCGTCCATGCCGAACACCGTCACGCGGCTGGTATCGAAGGGATGCGCCGCGTAAATCCCGGCCAGCGCCTGATGGACGCCGGTGGTGGTGCGGCCCGTCGCCAGGCCGATGACGGCGTCGGGTTTTTCGACGATGACCTCCGCGATCCGCCAGGCGACGACGCTGTAAAACGCGTTGAGGCTCTCCGTGATGGTAATCCGCATGACCCTTTCCTCCGTTTCGCTTGCGTAATTCTTTTCATGCGAACAATATAACACAGCGCTTTCATCCCTGTCAACGGAAACTGCGCGTTGATTCGGAGCGTCCGCTCATGGTATAATGGCTCAAACGACGAATGGAGTGATGCTCATGAAACCGGATGAAAAGTGCCTGGCGTTGGATCTGGGCGGCACAAAGCTGCTCGTCGGCATCGTCAGCGGCGCGGGTGAAATCATGGCGAGCCGCGGTTATCCCTCGCCGCTCGCGGGCGGCGCAGATCAGCGGGACGTCGCAGCCGGGATGCTGGCCTCGCTGGACGATTTCCTCGCCTCCCATCCGCTGGAGGGCGTAACATGCATGGGCGCAGGCGTGGTGGGGCGCGTGGATAACGCGCGCGGGCTGTGGCTGGAAATCGACCCCCGGCGCTGCGCGACGGTTGAGCTGGCGCGGCTGCTGGGCGAGCGGTGCGGCCTGCCCTGCCGCGTGGACAACGACGTGCGCTGCGCGCTGCGGGCCGAGCGCCTGTTCGGGCGCGGCAGGGGACTGGATGATTTCATCTACGTCAATATAGGCACCGGCATCGCGGCGGGCATCGTCACCGGCGGACACATGGTGAAAGGCGCGCACTTCAACGGCGGGGAAACGGGGCATGTGGCCGTGGATATCTCCGGGGACGCGCAATGTCCCTGCGGCCGCACAGGCTGCGCCGAGGCCATCGCCTCCGGCAGCGGGCTGGATCGTCGCGCGCGGGCGCTGCGTTCGCGCTATCCGCGCACACGGCTGACCATCCCGGAGGGAGCGCCCTGTCGGGCGGAGGAGATCTTTCGATTGGCGCGGGAGGGCGACGCGCTGTGCCTGCGCCTGGCCGGGGACGCCGCGGAAGCCGCCGCCGCGCTGATCCAAAACCTCGTCTGGACATTCGATCCCGAGGCCGTCGCGCTGGGCGGCGGCGTGGTTGCCGATCCCTGGATGTTCGATCAGATCGCCCAGCGCCTGACCGAGGACTGTATGCGCTTCGTTCATGGCATACAGCTCACCTCGCTCGATCCGCGGCTTACGGGCCTGATCGGCGCGGCGATGTGCGGCTTTGATGCGCCATGAAGGAGAAAGAATCCATGGAGAAATTGATGAAAGACCTGATGGAAAGCGGCTGGCTGCACCGCCCCCTGCCGCTGGATCGCGAGCATTCCCTGGAGGCCGAGGGCATGGAAAAGCCCCTGCTCGCGCGGCGCAGTCTGGAAGGCATGGCATGGGCGGCGTCCGGCCCCTGCGCGCTGGCTGAGATGGGGGAGGCGGGCGCGCGCTTCATGCGGCTGGCCGCCGCCTCGCCTGTCGGAAACCGGCCGAACGGCGCGCTGGAAGAGGGCGACTGCGGCAACCTGGGGCAGATTGTCGCCCGGCTGACCGTCGGCGGCGAGGACTGGCGCGGTTTCAACCGCCTGGCCTTTCGCATCCGTCCCCTCTGCGAAGGAGTGCGTCGGCCGCACATTGGGCTGCAGTTCTGCAACGAGGGCGAACAGCCCATTCCCGACCTGTATGGGCGGG
>JAFZRB010000108.1 GCA_017620115.1 Clostridia bacterium
AATCCTCAACGTCGTTGAAGCGCAGATGCTCCGGTTCGCTCCAGTTTAGGAAGTCCGGGGAAAACAGCACGCGGATATCCCTCACCAGGCTGTTCAGGTCGCCCGATTCGTACTCCTTCCAGGTATCCTTCTCGTGAAAATCCCGGATGTAGCAGATATAGCGGCCGGTCGCCTCATGCCAGAGCACCGTGTTCAGCGTGTCAAACTTGCCCTTCCGGGTCACGACGCCCGTCGTATGGAAGGCGTAGCCGTCGTCGCTGGCCAGCGCCATCAGCTTCCTGTCGATGGATCCGTCCGCTTTCCGCTCCGGATAGGCCATGACCGCCTTGAAGCGGCCCGGAACCGCCGGACGGGGGTTGGCGTCGGCCGTCACAAAGAAATTGTCGAGTCCCGTCAGCCCCGGAAACATGCCGGCCACGACGACGATATTGTTGTCCCTGGAGCCCCCAAATTCCACAAGGCCCAGGCTGGGTCTTTCCCAGTGAACGCCGTCCGCGCTCTCGACGCAGCAAATTTCAAAATGCTGCGCCACGTGCGCCTTGCGATCCGGGTTCATCATCTCCCAGGCGTTGTAATACATGCGGTATACTTTCCTGGCGTCATCGTAGACGGCGCAGAGATAATTGCACCCGTCGCCCTCCCAGGGCCTGTCAAAGGTCATGACCGCTTCCCGCCGGACGGGTTCGTGCAGCCTGCGGACCGCGGTCGTCTTGCCCTCGTCCACCAGAAAATCGTCCCATACGAATTCCCTGCGCCTGCCAATCGGAATCGCCATAGCCATCCTCCCCCGTTCCTTTTTATGCCGCCGGTTCCAAAAAGCCCCGCGAATCCCCGCGACCGTCGTTACCCTGTTCACGTTTTATATTATATCACGGATGGTGAAGTATATCAGCCGGGCGGCGGGCGCAAATCCCTAAAAAACTGTTACGGGGGTGTGACGGAGCGGGCATAAATGTCCCCCGCTGAAAACGCGCGCGGACGTTCGGATAATCAGGGCCGTCTCAGTTAAAAAGCAGTCCGACAAATCGGAGGTTGTTGAAGCGATAAAACCTTGCCTTCCCCTTCGAGGGGAAGGTGCCTCGTGAGAGGCGGATGAGGTGTTAGCCCGGCTCTTTACTGTCTATCGCAATAGGATGCTGGTCGCGACGATAACACCTCATCAGTCGCCTGCGGCGACAGCTTCCCCTCCAGGGGAAGCCCCTTTGAGCCCTGCAAACTCCAATTTACCGGATCAAATGAGACGGCCCTGCCGGAGAATTGCGTGGACTTCCGGCCCGGTTTATTGTATAATACAGACGCGGAACCGGCAAGAGAGGTTTCATCATGCGAAGGAGTGACATATCATGCTGCGTCATCGGATTCTTTTTCCTGAGATAAACAAGGCCGAACTGGTTGCGGAGACGCTGCCCGACGAGCCGCCGGCCGGCCGGGTGCTGGTGCGCACGGC
Organism: Clostridia bacterium; assembly: GCA_017620115.1. Classification (GTDB taxonomy): domain Bacteria; phylum Bacillota; class Clostridia; order Christensenellales; family Aristaeellaceae; genus Firm-10. The sequence goes on from JAFZRB010000108.1 coordinate 1,448, forward strand.
GTATTCCACCGTGAGCCCCGGCACGGAGCGGGCGAACATCACCGGCAACCCGAACGTCGCCGGCCAGGCCGCGCCCAGCGTGCGTTTTCCCCGCGGCAGCGGCTACAGCTCCTCCGGCGTGGTGGAGAAGGTGGGCGAGGGTGTGACGCGCGTGAAGCCCGGCGACCGGGTCATCGTGTACTGGGGCGTGCACGCCGACTGGAACCTCGTGCCCGAAGCGAACACGGTTCCCATCGACGACGAGCGCGTGAGCCTGCGCGAGGCGGCGGCGGTGTTCATCAGCACCTTTCCCCTGGCCGCGGTGCGCAAAACGCGGCTGGAGCTGGGAGAATCCTGCATGGTAATGGGGCTGGGCCTTTTGGGGCAGTTTGCCGTGCGCATCGCCCGCGCGGCCGGCGCAGCCCCGGTGATCGCCGTGGATCCGGTGGCTTCGCGGCGCGAAGACGCCCTCGCGGGCGGCGCGGACTGGGCGCTCGATCCATTCGCCGAGGGCTTTGCGGCGCGCGTGAAGGAGCTCACCGGCGGCGGCGTGAACGCGGCCATAGAGGTGACCGGGCAGGGCGCGGGCCTGGATGAAACGCTGGACTGCATGGCGCGTTTCGGCCGGGTGGCGCTGCTGGGCTGCACGCGCGACAAGGAGTTCACCATCGACTACTACCGCAAGGTGCATTGTCCGGGCATCACGCTGATCGGCGCGCACACCAGGGCCCGGCCCGCCATCGAATCGCACGCGGGCTGGTTCACGCACGAGGACGACATCCGCGCCATGCTGCGCCTGTGCGCCGGCGGGCGGATCGACATCGCCGCCATGCTGAGCGAGCTGCACAGCCCGGGCGAGTGCCCGCAGGTATACGACCGGCTCATCAACGACCGGAATTTCCCCATGGCCGTGCAATTCGACTGGACAAAGGAGGCGTAAACCCATGAAAAAGCTGAAAGTGGTGCAGATCGGCGGCGAACACGACCACGCTTCGCCCATCGTCAATTCGCTGCGGCGGCAGAGCGATCTGTTCGACCTGATCGGTTATGTGCTGCCGGAGGACGATCCCCGCGGGCAGTTCGAGGCCGCGAAAAAGGCTTTCGACGGCCTGCCGCTGCTCACGCTGGAGCAGGCGCTGAACCATCCCGGCCTGCAGGGCGCCGTGATCGAAACCTCCGAAAAGAACCTCACGAAATACGCGCGCGTCGCGGTCGACAGCGGCCTGGCCGTGCATATGGACAAGCCGGGCGGCGACACGGGGCCGGCGTATCAGGATTTGATGGCGGCCGCGAAGGCAAGGGGCGCGGTGTTCTCGCTGGGTTATATGTACCGCTTCAATCCGGCCGTGGAAAAGCTGATGGCCATGAAGGAACGCGGCGAACTGGGCGAGATCGTCAGCGTGGAGGCGCAGATGAACTGCATCCATAACCCGGCCAAGCGCGACTGGTTGAAGAAGTACAAAGGCGGCATGATGTTCTTCCTGGGCTGCCACCTGATCGACCTCATCCTGCAGCTGCAGGGCGAACCGTCGGAGATCCTGCCGCTGAACGCCTGCTCCGGGCTGGACGGCGCGGAAGGCGAGGATTTCGGCCTGGCCCTTTTGCGCTACGCGCGCGGCTGGTCCATCGCCAAGACCTCGGCGGTGGAGCTGGGCGGCTTTATGCGCCGGCAGCTGGTGGTGTGCGGCACGAAGGCCACGGTGGAGCTGAATCCCATCGAGTATTATGTGAAGACCGGCACTCCCGAGAACCAGTGCGTGGACATGGTCGTCACCAGCGCGGAGGACTGCGCGCGGCGCGCCTGGAACGCGCGCGGGGAGAAACAGACCTTTGGGCCGGTCAACCGTTACGACGCCATGATGCGCGCCTGGGCCGAGGCCGCGCTGGGCATGCGGCCGGGCTTTGTGGATTTCGACTATGAGGCCAGGCTGCACAAAGCCGTGCTGGCCGCCTCGGGCATCGAGCCCTGGCGTCCGCAGTGACATGCGCGCCCCTCCGTCCGCGCGGACGGAGGGGCGCAGTCATTCAGGTCGCTGTGTGTTTTTCGCCGCCGTTTCAGCCTTCCCCGCCGAGCGCGCGCAGTTCGTCCCTGCGGGCCAGCAGATACCCGCTGAAGCGCTCGACGCCCTTTTCGTAGTTCCGGCGCCGCCAGAGATCGGCGTATTCGGGCAGTATGCGGTCGATCATGTCGGCCAGCCCGCCGGCTTCCCGGACGGATTTTTCCGGGTGCAGCTTGACCTTGCACACTTCGCTGCCCAGCTCGATCATCTGCGCCGTGAGGCGGATCTCGCGCCGGTACAGCTCGTCAAAGGAAAGCCGCTCGATGTCGGCCGCCACGCGGCGCACATACGCCGTCACATTGTCGAAATAGAAGTCGTCGCCGCTGTCCTTCATATCGAACAGATGGGCGTAGCGCGTCACGTTCAGCGGAAGGGTCAGCTCCTTGGCGCACATCGTGCACACGTGCACGCGCTCCGGCTCCAGAAGGTAATAATTCGCCATGCGGTACAGCAGCCGCGAGAGCGGCGCGCCGCCGAAGGCGAATTCGTCCACAAACGCCTCGGCGTTCCGGATGAAATCCGCCTTGAAGCTCTCGCCGTCCTGCGGAGCGCCGGTGTTCCAGGCATACTGCCCGGCCAGGGCGATGGGGTTCATACTCCACACCCAGCTCTGCGGATGGCCGCCGTCGCCCCAGTCGGTCAGCAGCAGTCCTTCCGCGCCGTATGCCGACGCCAGCTCCGCGCAGGTGCGGATGTTGAAAGTGGTCACATCCATACGCCCGGCAAAGCTGCCGTGGGTGTTGGTCGAGGGGCAGACATAGTAGCGCACGCCCGCGTCGCGGTAGGCGATGCAGTGCGCGGTCATCCGCTGGGACTGGATCAGCTCATACCCCCATTCCAGCGCGACGGCGTCTTTGGGCACCATCCGGTAGCTCTGGGGATAGTTGTAGATCATGTCCGCCCAGAACATCACCTTCTTGCCGTAGTTTTCCCGGATATGGGCGCTCAGCTTGTTCAGCCATTCCATGAAGACCACGTCTTTGCCCTTCTGCCGGCAGTATTCCTCAATCTGGTATTTGCCCAGGCCATAAGCCTCGTCGAGGCCTATGTTCACGTACTCGCTGGAGAAATGGGGCAGCAGCGAAGCGTAGAGGTTGCAGACGAATTCAAAGCTCTCGGGCAGCAGGGGGTTGAGCGTGGAGGGGACTTCGTCGGCCCCGTAGAGGCCCAGATGGCGGAATTCCGGCTTCCTGAGCCAGGTATACATATGCCCGAACGAGTTCTGGTTGGGAACCAGGTCGATGAAACGCTCGCGGCAGTACGCGGCGAGCTCCCTGATATCCCCGGGCGTCAGGCAGTCGAAGTCCGCCGTCTCTTTGGGATAGGCGGCATACTTAAAGCAGTCCCCTTCCATGTACAGCTGGAACTCGTTGTATTTCAGCGCGGCGAGAAAGTCGATCATGGCCTTGATGGTCCCGACGCGGGGCATCCGGCCTCGGCTGATGTCCAGCATATAGCCGCGGCGGGGCAGCTCGGGCTTGTCCTCGATCCGCGCATACGGCAGCCGGCCGCCGGTGCGGAGGAGCATCTGCCGCAGCGACGTGACGGCGCGGAACAGGCCCTCGTCCGTCGAAGCGCGAAGCTCAACGCCCCTTTCGTTGACGAGGAGGCGGTATTCCTCCTTCTCCAGCGCGTCTTCACGGATCACGGCGATTCGCGGCTCGCCTTCCCGAACCATCCTGAAAAACGCGGCGAGATCATTGTATTCATCCTTCACCGGCAGGACAAAGACGCCCTCGGAAAGGACTATGCTGCGTGGCTGCGGAAACAGGATCATGCTATTCATCACTCCTCGTATGGCTTTTGCGGATCGTCATCGAAGGCGTCTCCCGGCATTCGGGGAAAAAACGCCGTCACGCGCCGCGCCGGAGAATTTCCATCACGTCCGCGCCGGTCTCGCGGCCGTTTTCGTCCAGCCACCGGCAGGGCAGATCGGGCGCGACGGCCTCCGTCCACGCCTCAACCGGGCCGGGCAGGCGCAGGCCGATGGGCCGCCTCTGCAGAATGGCGGCCACATAGTCGTGAATGTCGGAAAGCGGCTGTCCGAACGCCACGCCGGCCAGCTTTTCCGGCCGCATCGTATCGGCGCAGTGATTGTCCGATCCCGCGGTGACGGGCAGGCCGACGACGCCGGCGTAGCGCATGGCCAGGCTGTCCCACCGCGGCTCGTTGCCGGCGTTATACCCTTCCACCGCGTCGGAGAGCGCGTGCGAAAGATAGATCGTGTGGTTGTAGCTTCTGGCCCGGAAGGGATGCGCCTGCACCACGCAGCCGCCGGCGGCCCGTATGGCTTCATACTGCTGTTTGCGCGTCCACGTGGGCATCTCCGGATGCGCCGCCATCCATGCCTTGTCCGGGCCGTAGATCAGGTATTCGTCGCCGTCGAAGTTCTCTTCCCAGCCGAAGAACACGGGAAAGCCGCGCTTTTCGCCCTCGTTGCGGGCGTCTTCATAGCCCGCGCAGAAGCGGTTGACGAACTCCCGCCAGGGCAGGCCGCGATCCACGCCGCAGTTTCCCCGGTAGAAGTGGTCGGTGATCATGACGCCGGCATAGCCCGCGTCGATGTATTTCTGAATGTAGTCCCGGCCGGGGGACCTCCCGCAGGCGCTGGCCTGGCAGGTGTGCAGGTGGGTTTCGTAGACATATGTTTTTTCCGCATTCATACTACCCATATTGGGGAAAGAAGAATTTGTCATAAGCTCAGCCTCTGTTGGGAGAAGGTCGTCTGTCGAAACGAGGCCCATCCGCTCTTCGGGCGGATGGGCCGGTATGCGCTTCAGCGCATCAATTCTGCCGGGCGATTTCCTCGCGGTAGCCGTCGATCTCCCGCGCGTTGCCGTAAACGAAGTGATCCGGGATGATCTCCACCCATTCGGGCTTGTCCACGCTGTAATCGTGAACGGAGGGATCGTACACCAGCAGCTTCTTGCTGCGCTCCACGTAGGGATTCGGGTTCGGCACGGCCGAGAGCAGCGCCTTGGTATAGGGATGCAGCGGATGGAAGAACAGCTCCTCGCTCTCCGCCAGCTCGACGATGCGGCCCTTGTGGATGACGGCGATGCGATCCGAAATGAATCGAACCACCGACAGGTCGTGGGCGATGAAGAGGTAGGTCAGGCCGCGGCTCTTCTTCAGGTCGTTGAGCAGGTTCAGCACCTGCGCGCGGATGGACACGTCCAGCGCGGAGATGGGCTCGTCCGCCACGATGAACTCGGGCTGCATGATCAGGCTGCGCGCGATGCCGATGCGCTGGCGCTGCCCGCCGGAGAACTCGTGCGGGAAGCGGCTGGAGAATTCGGGCAGCAGGCCCACCTCGTTCAGCGCCGCCTGCACCTTGTCCTGCCGGTCGTGGGAATCCCTGTACAGATGGTGGTTGATGAGGCCCTCGGAGACGATGTAGTCCACCTTGGCGCGCTCGTTCAGCGAAGCCATGGGATCCTGGAAGATCATCTGCATGGAGCGGATCACCTTTGTATCCATTTCCTTGCTGATGCGGCCGCTGACGCGTTCGCCCCGGAAGTATATCTCGCCGCTGGAAACCGGGTTGATGCGCACGATGGCGCGGCCGATGGTGGTCTTGCCCGAGCCGGACTCGCCCACCAGCGCGAAGGTCTCGCCCTTGTAGATGGTGAAGTTGACGTCATCCACGGCCACGAACTTCTTCCGGCCGGAGCCGAAGGTCACCTGCAGGTTTTTGACCTCCACCAGCGTCTCGCGGTTCGGGTCGAGGTGCGGATGGTAGGCGTTCGGGTCGGTGCCCATGGGTTTGCCGCCCTGGCTTTCGAGAATCTGAATGGCCCTGGGCTGCTCCACCTTGGGCGCGCGCGGGTCGCGCAGCCACGCCTTGACCTGGTGGGTCGCCGTCACTTCGTACACGGGCGGCTCTTCCAGGAAGTCGATGTTCAGCGCGTGCTGGTTGCGCGGCGCGAAGGCGTCGCCTTTGATTTTGTTGAACAGGTTGGGCGGCGTGCCCACGATGGCGGGCAGCTTCTCGCCCTTTACGCCCAGCTGCGGCAGCGCGGAAAGCAGCGCCCAGGTGTACGGATGCCACGGGTCGAAGAACACCTCGTTGGCCATGCCCACCTCGATCACCTGACCGGCGTACATCACGGCCACGCGGTCGGCCACGTTGGCCACCACGCCCAGGTCGTGCGTGATGTAGATGATGGTCATGCCCTGCTCTTTCTGCAGGCGGCGGATCAGGTCGAGAATCTGCGCCTGAATGGTCACGTCCAGCGCGGTGGTGGGCTCGTCGCAGATGAGGATCTGCGGCCGGCAGGCCACGGCGATGGCGATGACCACGCGCTGGCGCATGCCGCCGGAGAACTCATGGGGATACTGCTTGTAGCGGCGTTCGGGCTCCTGGATGCCCACGGCCTCCAGAATGCGGATGGTCTCCTGTTTGGCCGCGGCGCCCCTGAGGCCCTGGTGCAGCTCGACGGATTCCTGAATCTGCCTGCCGATGCTCTTCAGGGGGTTCAGGCTGGTCATGGGATCCTGCGTGACCATGGCGATCTTGCGGCCGCGAATCTTCAGCCAGTCTTTCTCGGTGTACTGGGTGAGATCCTCCCCCTCGTACATGATGCTGCCGTGGGTGATGCTGCCGTTTTTGTCCAGCATGCCCACGAAGCACTTGGTGAACACGCTCTTGCCGGAGCCGGACTCGCCCACGATGGCCAGCGTCTCGCCCTCGTAGAGATCCAGCGAGGCGCGGCGGATGGCGGTCAGCTTGTTGCCGCGCAGCGAGAAGGTCACCTCGACATCCCTCGCGGACAGGATGGGTTCCTGGGAGAGAATCTGCCTGGCGCGGGCGTCGAAATCGACGGTGTCAAGTCTCGATTTTTCACTCATTGTCTGCGCCCTCCCTTACACATGATTGCGCGGGTCGCACGCATCGGAGAACGCATTGCCCACCAGATAGAAGGTGATCGTGATGATGGAGACGATCACGGCCGGGAATACCAGCATATGCGGGAACCGCAGGAAGTAGTCGCGGGAGTTCTTCAGGAGAATGCCCAGCGAATACTCCTCGCTGATGAGGCCCAGATAGCTCAGCGTGGTCTCGTAGGCGATGGTGCCGGGAATGGCCAGCGTCAGCCTCAGCACGATCACGCTGATGAGATACGGGAAGATGTTCCTGAACAGGATGCGCCACAGCCCGGTGCCCAGGCAGCGGGAAGCCAGGTTGTACTCCCGGTCGCGATACATGAACACCAGGTTTCGCACGTTGCGGGCCGTGCCCAGCCATCCGAAGGCGATCATGGCCGCGGCCATGATGCCCACCGACTGGCCCACCATCAGGGCGATCAGCGTCATGTAGATGATGGTGGGGATATTGTCGATCAGGTTATACAGCTCGGTGAAGAAGCGATCCAGCTTGCGGACGTAGCCCCATACCAGGCCGATCACGGTGCCGGCGACGATCTGGCCCACGGCCACCATGGCCGCCAGCCCGATGGACACGCGTGTGGCGTACCAGGTGATGACCCAGTAGTCCTTGCCGGCCTGCGTGGTGCCGAACCAGTGCTCAGCGCTGGGCAGCTGGAAGATGGAGTTGTTGTCCTGCTGCAGTTCGCTGATCTTGTACGGGCTGATCCACTCCGCCACATAGGTGAAGATGAACAGCAGTATGAAGACGCACAGCATGATGACCGCGGGCTTCTTCTTCAGGAAATTCTGAAGCACGCTCTTCCAGTAGGAGTAGTTGGAATAGCCGATGCGCTCGGCGTCCTGCGGGCGGTACTCGGCGAACTCGAAGAGCTGCTTTTCGGGCATCCTGCTGCGGGACTGGGGATATTCACGCCCGAAGGGGCGCTCCTTCTTGGGATCGGTATCCACCGCGGAATAGTCCACTTCCAGGTTGACGACGGGTTCTTCCAGCTCCTGGGGCGTCTTTTTGCGGGTTTCCCTTGCCATCAGCGAACCTCCCCCTTTCCGATAAGGCTGATCCTGGGATCGAACAGGCACATGAGCAGGTCGCCCAGGAACACGCCGATGACGCCCAATCCCGCGTACAGCATAACGATGGCCTGAACCAGGTTCAGGTCATAGCGCGGTATGGCCTGCGAGAGCATGGGGCCCATGCCGGGAATCGCGAAGAAGGATTCGACCAGAAGCGAGCCGCCCACCGTGAGCAGGATGGAATACGGCAGGTACTGGGCCAGCGGCACGAAAGCGTTGCGCAGCACATGGCGGAACATGATCTTCGTGGAGGAAAGGCCCTTCAGCTTGGCCAGGCGGATGTAGTCCTTGTTCAGCTCGTCCACCATGTAGCGGCGCATCCACAGCATGTAGCCCGCTGTGGAGCCCATGGCCAGGCAGATGACGGGCAGGATGAGGGAGCGCATTTCGTCGCGGGAGCTGTAAACGGCCGGCAGGCCGAACACCTGGTTGCCGATGATCAGGATCAGCGAATAGCTCACAAGGTGCGGCACGGCGTTGACGAACACCGTGTAAGCCGTGCCGACGTGGTCGAATACGCCGTCCTTGTGGCGCGCCTGCAGCACGCCCAGCACCACGCCGAGCACCAGCGAGAGCAGCAGCGAGATGAGGCCGATTTTCATGGAGATGACGAATTTCTCCGCGATGACCTTCTGAACGGGCTGTCCATACTGGATGCGGCGTGAAATGCCCAAATTGAATGCCCAAGTCGCCTTGGCTTGCTTGGGGTTGTCGATGCCCTCGCCGCTCAGCTGCGCCGTGATGTACTGATCCAGCGAGTAGGTGCGGCCTTTCTTGATCTGATACTGCACCATGTTCCGGAAGAAATTGCCCAGCTGAACCAGCGGGGGATCCAACAGGCCCTCCGCCTCAAGGCGCTCGTTCTTCTGCTCGTCGGTGAACTTCATCAGCTCGTCCTCGCGGAAGTAGTAGTCCGTGGGCAGAAGGCGCATCAGCAGGAACACGATGGACACGATCAGCAGCACCGTGATCAGCGACTGCAGAAGGCGCTTCAGGGTGTATTTGAGCATTCGCTCGCCTCCTAAAAAGAATTAAAAAGAAAATGACCGGGGACATCGCTCAGATTCCCCTGTCATCTGAAAGCGCATCCGGCTGCTTCACCGCATGCCTTCGTCCCGGAAGCCTTCGTCCCTGGCCGAGGGTACGCGGTGACCTTTGCGGGGTTCTGTGAACGAATTCCCCGGGCAGTCCCTTTCGGAACTGCCCGGGAAGGACGTTAAGCTGTGCTTATCGTTTGTTCGGGCCGGAATCAGTTGGCCTCGTAGGCGGCCTTCAGCTCGGCGATCTCCGCGGTGGTGTAACCGTCGCTGTTGGTGTCATAGTTGACGTAGCGATAGGTCATCATGCCGTAAGCGCAGTAGATGGTGCTGTAGGGATTGACCTTGGTCAGCTCCCAGCCGACGTTGACGTAAGCGGGGATCACCAGGCAGTGGTCGATCATGCAGGCCTCAGCCTTGGCGAACGCGGCGTAACGGGCGTCCAGGTCACCGTTGATGGCCTTCGCCTCGGTCACCATGTCGGTGAACTCCTTGTAGGCGGCGATCAGGTTCTCGTCGGTGGCCAGGTTGGCGTTGGAGTAGTACTGAGCATAGTAGGCGTTGTCCTCGCCATAGGTCTCCTGGCCGAGGAAGTTGATGGGATCGCCGAAGTCGGCGCCCCAGCCGTTGATCACGAAGGACTGCAGGTGGGGATTGCGGACTTCCTGCGCCAGAGAAGACACGTAGGTGTCGATCTCAAGCTCGACCAGCTCGCCCAGCTGAGCCTCGATGCACTTCTTCAGCACTTCGGCGCTGTCCAGAGCGGTCTGGTTGCCGGAGACGATCCAGTAATGCGCCTGCACGGGCAGCTGGACGCCAGCAGCGGTCAGCTCTTCCTTGGCGGCGGCGATGTAGCCGGCGGCCTTGTCGGCGTCATAGCGGGCATAGGTGCCGGTGCCGTTGGACAGGCCGATCTCGTTCAGAACCATCTGCACGTAGTCGGTGCCGTCGCTGGCCACGGCCACGCCGGTGTTGGTGTAGGCGTAGTTCTCGCAGGACAGGGGATTGATGAAGTTGGTGCGGGCCAGCCACTCGGTCAGGTCGACGCCATAGTACCACGCCTTGCGGAAGTTCTCGTTGGCGATGGTGGCGTTCCAGGCGGCGTCCTCAGAGCCGTCCTCGTTCAGGCGGTTGTAGTTGAAGTGGAACTGATAGGAATACTTGGTGGGGCGGGCCTCAACCAGGTAATCGTGGAACTTGTCGTCGGGGTTGTTGTAGATGGCGGTCAGGTTGGCCTGGTTCAGGCTGACCCTGTCGATCTCGCCGGCCTCGTAGAGCAGGAAGGCCTGGTCGGCGGACTCAACCATCTGCACCTTGACGGTTTCGAAGCGCTCGTCCTCGTCATTGTAGTACAGGGGGTTGGCGGTGAAGATCTTGTAGGAACGATCCACGAACTCGCTCACATAGTAGGGGCCGTTGTACCACAGCGTATCATAGGTCACGTTGCGGTAGCCGTCCGCGCCGATCTCCTCCAGCAGAGCGCCGGAGATGGGGCTCAGGCAGGAGTAGGTGGCCACGGTGGGGAAATAGCTGTACGGACCGGACAGGGTGTACACGACGGTGTAATCGTCGGGCGTCTCGATGCCGACCATTTCCTTGAACTTCTCGAGGTCAAGGTCCAGCGCAGCCTGGTTGTCGGACTCGGCCAGAGCCTTGGTGTACTCATAGTACTCGCCCGCGCCGGCGATCATCTCGATGGGCATCGAGGTGTTGGCGGCTTCGTTCTTGGCGTAGTTCAGAACGAACTCCAGGCCCCACAGGAAGTCTTCGGCCACGCAGTCGGCCATCTCTTCGCCTTCATAGTCGACCCACTTGACGTCGTCGCGCAGGTTGAAGGTCCACACAGTGCCGTCCTCGTTGGAAGACCATTCCTTGGCGACGCAGGGAATCAGCGCGCCCTTGGCGTTGTTGGTCAGCAGACCGTCGATGCAGTTGCACAGGACGTTCAGGTCGACGGCGCCCTGGGAGTGCTGGATGCACCAGTACTCGATCTCGCTCGCCTGGGTCTGATAGTCCACATAGTTGGTGATTTTCTCTGCGCTTGCGCTCGGCATAACCGCCATGGTCAGAACCAGGCAGAAGGCCAGAGCCAGAGTCAGCATTTTCTTCATGCTAGAATCCTCCTCTTCAAAATATACAGAAAAAGTGCAAGCAACACTTTTCTTCTTCATACATGTTACCACATATCATTTCATTTGTAAAGTGCAGGATTGTGTTTATTTGATGCAAAGCAGCCGGTTTTTCACCCTTTTTCGAACGATTTTACCATAAATTTGCAAGCCGCTTTCCCGGCATTGTGCATGTTTTTCGCCCCCATCCGCGCCCGGAAGGCGCGGGCGCGAATCGTCCGCGGCAAGATTTCCATTCAATTCCTGCGGGCCGGGGTCTTGCAAACCGGTTTTCCATATATTATAATGTAGTTATACAGAAAATACCGGGAGGCAGACCATGCCGCAGAAGCCGCAGAAAAAAAAGAGACCGCCCTTTGAAAAATACATGATCCGGCCCGTCGTCTATCAGGTTTTCACGCGCTTTCTGGTGTGCCTGTGCCTGGCGCTTCTGTGGAATCGCTTCATCGCGCCGCGGGTCGCCGCCGCGAACGCGTCGTGGGGGTTCGCGTTTTTCGTCGTCTTCTTCGCCGCGATGGCCTGGCTGGCCTACCTCCGGCTGGACGGCGTCAGCGTGCCCAAATTCGACCGCAGGCTGTTCCGCCGGAAGAAGACGCCCGAGCGCGCCTTCGGCGACATGATCGACTATGTCGACGAGCCCGTCGTGACCTATGAGGAACTGAGCGACGAGGAGAAAGACCTGACGCTGCTCATCTCCAATCTCATCACCATGCTGCTTTTCATCGCGGCGTCCCTCCTGTAAAAACACTGTTCCCGGCCCGCGGGCGCGCCGGCGGCGTGCGCTGCCGATCCCGGAGAACAGCCGAGGTGGCTATGTATCAGATTTTTGTCGTGGAGGATGAACTGCTGATCCGGCAGAGCATCCGCAATGCCATAGAACACATGCAGGGGCCCTACGCCTTCTGCGGGGAAGCGTCGGACGGGGAAATGGCGCTGTCCATGATGCAGGAGCTTATGCCGGACATCCTGCTGACGGATATCCGCATGCCCTTTCTGGACGGCTTCGGGCTGATCAGGCACGCCAGGGCCATGATGCCCTGGCTGAAGGTCGTGGTCATCAGCGGCTACGGCGATTTTGAATTCACGCAGAAGGCCATTTCCCTGGGCGTCGACCAGTACCTGCTCAAGCCCGTGCGTCAGGCGGATCTCGTGAAGGTCATCGGGGAAATCGCCGCCCGCATAGACCGCGAAAAGGCGGCCGAAAAGCTGAGAGCCGAGGGGCCGTTCGGGCAGGAGGCCGTGGAGCAGGCGCTTCGCCAGCATCTCATGCGCCAGCTGCTGTTCGGCGGCGCGGATACCAACGCGCTGCTGGAACGGGCCGGAACGCTGCGCCTGGACATCGTGCGCGCCCATTACCAGACGACGGTGTGCTATTTCGACGCCGAAAACCCGGATATCAGCCTCCTGCGGCGCGCGGTGAACAGAACCCTGGAGCCCGAAACGGACATCCTCTACGACTTCACCGCGCCGGACCAGCTGACCCTGCTCCTGTACGACAACAGCGCCGAGCAGCTCAACGAACGCGCCTACCGGCTGGTGGGCATCCTGCGCCATGAGGTCAGGGATCTGTGCCCGGTCGTCACCGCCGTTGTCGGCGCGGCGGTGGAGCGGCTGGGAAGCATCGCCGGCTCTTACGCCGCGGCAGTCAATCTGCTCAGGAAAATCAGCGGCATATCGCCCGGCCAGGTCGTCAGCGTCTGCGACACGGCGCAGATCACAGCGGACATCGTGCGCTTCAGCGGGCCCTTCGGCGAGGCCTTCCAGCAGCGGCTGCTCAGCGCCGCGCCCCAGGATGTGCCCGCGCTGCTGGACGAGGCGCTTTCCGGGCCGGACGGCGAGCAGTTCGACAGTATGCTGATGCGCTATCAGGCGCTGGTCGACCTGATGAAGCTGGCCGTGCAGCTCGTCGCCCGGCACACGCCGGGGGGAAGCGAAGAGGACACCGCCGCCCGTCTGAGCGCGAAGTTCAACATCTTCAGCGCGGCCGGCAGCCGGGAAACCTTCCGGCAGACCGCCGAGGGTCTCATGCAGGCGGCCCTGGCCGCGCGCATGGACATGCCCGCCGAAATGAAATACAGCCACGTCATCAGCCGGGCCGAAAAATACGCGGCGGAAAACTTCTGCGACCCGAACATATCCATGATCAGCGTGGCGCGCCACGTGGGCATGAGCGCCGCTCATTTCAGCACGGTCTTTTCGCAGACAGTCGGGCGCTCCTTCATCAGCTATCTCACAAACCTGCGGATGGAGCGGGCCAAGGCGCTGCTGCGCGGCACGAACATGCGGCTGGCCGACATCGCCATGGAGATCGGCTACAACGAGCCCAATTACTTCAGCCATGTTTTCCGCAAGACCGAGGGCATGACCCCCAAGGAGTACCGGGCGCGGGAGGGCGTTCAGTAGCCGCGTCCGGCGATGATGTCCTCCGTCAGGTTGCCGGCGTCGAAGGAGGTCTCCTCCACATAGGTGTATTTGGGCGGCGTGCCGCCCTTTTCCAATTGCTCGATGATCGCCTGAACCCTCGGGCCGTGCAGCGGATTGCACTCCACGTCCAGGCTGATTTCGCCGGCGAGTATCATGCGGAGAGCCGTGTTGCTGGAGTCGAAGGCGATGATCGTCACGTCCCTGCCCGGCTGCAGCCCCGCGCCCTTCAGCGCGTCTATGGCGCCATAGGCCATGTTGTCGTTTTCGGAATAGATCACGTTGAAGTCCGCGCCGGAAGAGAGCGCCTCCCGAACCAGCTCCTGCCCCTTGGCCTGCGTAAAATCCCCGGAAGCGCGAAAAACCATTTCCCAGTTCTCATGCGCGGCCAGCCCCGCGTCGAGGCCCTCCGTGCGGCCGATCTGGGCGGAAGAGCCGATGTTGCCCTGCAGATGCAGTATGCGCAGCGGCGCGTCGCCGAGATGGCTTTCCATCCAGGCGACGGCGGTGTCCCCTTCCTTGCGGAAATCGCTGCCGATCCAGCAGGTGAACAGCTCCGTGTCGGCGATTTCTATCATCCGATCCACGATGATCACGGGAATGCCGGCGGCCTTCGCCTCTGAAAGCACCGTATCCCAGCCCCGTTCGGTGGTCGGCGCGAGCACGATGTAATCCACGCCCTGGTTGATAAAATTGCGGATCGCGGTGATCTGCCGCTCCTGCTTGTTCTGGGCGTCGTCCAGGATCAGGCGGAAGCCGTTGGAGGCGGAGAGGGCGTTCTGCATGCTGATCGTGTTGGCCTTGCGCCAGTCGCTTTCCGCGCCCACCTGAGAAAAGCCAACCACGATCAGGTCTTCGTCCTCCGCGGCGTCCTGGGCCTGGCGCGGCGCGCCGCAGCCGGAAAGCGTCAGGAGCAGGAGCAGAAGAATGGCGACGACGCTTTTTTTCATAATGTCTCCTCCTTCCGGATGACGGATACCCCCGAACGGGGCAGGCGCACGGTGACGGTCGTGCCCTCGCCGGGACGGCTCTCAAAGGCCAGGCCGTAGGGCTCCCCGCAATAGAGGCGGATGCGCTGGTGCACGTTTTTGATGCCCAGCCCGCTGTGATTTTCCTGATAGACGCCCGACTGCAGCCGGGCGAGCTGCCCGGCGTCCATGCCCGCGCCGTTGTCCTTCACCCGCAGCAGCAGGTCGTCCCCGTCTGTTTCCCCGGTTATTTCAATCGCGCCGCGCCCCCTGCGGTTCTTGATGCCATGGTAAAGGGCGTTTTCGATCAGGGGCTGCAGGATCAGCTTGGGCACGGCGCAGTCTTGGATCCCTTCGGGCACGTCGATGCTGTATGCGAGTATATCGCTGTAGCGGATCTGCTGGATCTCCAGATACGACTTGGCCTGATTCAGCTCGGCCCGCAGGGAGATGATGTCCTCGCCCCGGTTCAGCGAATTGCGGAAAAAGGTGGAGAGGCTGGTCACCATGTTGACCACGTCTTCATCGCGCTGCGATTCCGCCAGAATGGCGATGGAATCCAGCGTGTTATAGAGGAAATGCGGGTTGACCTGGGCCTGCAGCAGCTCCAGCTCCGCGCGGTGGAGCGACTGCTGGTCCTGCCGCTGCTTTTCCATCAGGACGCTGATCCTGTCGGCCATCTTGTCGAAATTCTTATCCAGCGTGCGCAGCTCGGCGATGTCGGTCTTAACGGGGGCGCTGGAAAACTGATCGGCGCCGAAGCGCTCCGCCTTCTGCGACAGCGCCTCGATCGGGCCGGTGATCCGGCGGCTGACGCGCATGGCGTAAAGCAGCAGCACCAGAAACAGCGCCGCCATCGCCACGACGGACAGCGAGATGAGCAGCGCGCTCTGCCGGCTGACGCTCCCGCGCAGGCGGGCCAGCTCGCGCACCTCGTCGCCCAGGAAATCGTGCATGTAGTTTTCTATCAGCGCCGTGAGGCCCGTTTCGCCGCGGATGTTGCGCTCGAGCAGCTCCATCCTCAGGTCGTAGGAATCGGTGTTGGCGATCTCGATCATGTACATGCGCAGGTTTTTGCACATATCC
>JAFZRB010000109.1 GCA_017620115.1 Clostridia bacterium
GGAAGCGGCCGCGCCCGCGCGGACGGCGGCGGGCGCCCGGAAGGCGCCGAAGGCGCGGCCTGGGCGTCAGCGCCGGGCGGGCCTGCGCTTCCTGGCGATGGTAGGCGTTCTGGTCGTGGCGGCGCTGCTCATCCGCAGCCGGGTGTTCGTGCTGGGCGAGGTGCGGGTCGAAGGCAACGAGGCTTACAGCGACGCGCAGATCGCGGCGATGTCCGGGCTGCGGCTGGGCGAGAGCATCTTTTCGGTGAACGAGAACGCGGTGGCGCGCAGCTTTTCCACGAGCAGCGAAGTGAAGCTGCTCGACGTGCGCGTCGAGCTGCCGGATACGGTGACGCTGGTCGTGAGCGAACGGAAGGCGTGCGCGGCGGTCAACTGCGCGGGCGTGATTCTGATCGTGGACGAAGAGGGCCATATCATGCAGCGCCTCAGCAGCGTGCCGGAGAGCGGCGTGATCGTCGTCAGCGGACTGGACGTGTCCGTCAACGCGCAGGGCCGGCAGATCGAGTCCGCGAAAGCCTGGCAGCTGCGCGACATGCGCGCGGTGCTGACCGAGCTGGAGGCGATGGGCATGTCGTCCGTCATCTCGGAGCTCAATCTGGCCGACCGGTACAACATCTATCTGGTGTCCAGCACCGGCGTTCAGATCATTCTGGGCGATGAGGAAAACCTTGCGGGCAAGCTGGTATGGGCGCAGACCATTCTGGAAAAACTGACGCAGGAGGGCATCCGGCGCGGCGTTCTGGATGTTTCGACCGGTAAAAACGCCGTTTACGCCGACAGATGAGCCGGATATTCCGGAAAATTCGCATATTTGAAGGGAAAACTTCACAAAAACTCTTTTCAACGCCGCCGAAAACATGTATAATAGATAACGGTACAATGTAGATGCGGGGCGGTTGCCGTTCCCGATAAGGCAGGCGATCAGGATCAATGAAGACAGTAGCGGCGGCAATTGAGTTTGGAACGTCGAAGATCATCACGCTGATTGCGGAGAGCGGCAGCTTTACGCGCTGCGAAATCGTCGGCTCGGGCACCGTGCCCTACGCGGGCTATCTGAACGGCGAGTGGAATGATCGCGAGGGCCTGCTGCCCGCCATCGAGGCCGCGGTGAACGCGGCCGAAACCGAGGCCCGGCGCCGCATTCAGGAAATCTATGTGGGCGTGCCCAGCGAATACATCCACGTGACCACCGCCATCGGAGAGACGGAGATCACCTCGCCGGACGGCCGCGTGAGCGAGGACGAGATCGTTCGCGTGATGGACGACGCGGCGGATCAGCTGAATCTGGGCGAAGCGGGCGGCAATGTTCTGCACCGCAGCCCCGCGTGGTTCAGCGTGGACGGCGGCAAGCATACCATGTCGCCCATCAACGCGAGGGGCAAGCGGCTGCAGGCGCTGGTTTCGTTCATTCAGGCCGATCCGGCTTTCATCGAGGACATACGCGGATGCCTGGCTGAGCTGGGCCTCGAGGTGAGCGCGTTCCTCGCGCCGACCCTGGGCATGGCGATCCTTCTGATGAATTTTGACGAGCGCGACAAAACGCCCGTGCTCATCGACGTGGGCTATCTGAACACCGAGATTTCTGTGGTGGAGGGCGACGCGCTCACATTCCACGCGGTGCTGCCCATCGGCGGCGGCGATATCACCGCGGAGCTGGCGCAGGCGCTGGAGATCACCATGGAGGAAGCCGAGGCCATCAAGCGCGATTATATCTTCACGCCCGACGAGTTCGACGCCCAGAGCGACCCGGAGGTGCGTCTGGAGGACGGCTCCGTCGTGACCTTCCCGCGCGCGTTCGTGTCGCAGACCATCGAGGGCGTGACGGACGAGCTGATCGAGGACATCCTGGAGACCTTCCGCTTTGCCGACGAATATATCGCGGCGCGCTCGCAGGTTTATATCACGGGCGGAGGCCTGGTGAATATGCGCGGCGCGAAGGAATACCTGGCCGAGAAACTGAAGCGGTCGGTGCGCATTCCCGTGGTCAAGGCGGCGCGCCTGAACAATCCGCGCTTCTCCAGCTCGCTGGGGCTGATGGATCTGGTGTTCGACGCGGTGGAGCAGCAGGCGCAGATCAAGGGCGAGAATCAGGAAAGCGGCCCTCTGAAGGGCCTCAAGAGTATTTTCAAAAAACAGTCTACAGACGAATGAGTCGTACAAACTATTTTGACGAGGGGGATGCCTTGTGCTGGAATTTGACAACACGGAAGTAAACAGCTTTGCCTCGATTAAAGTCGTTGGCGTGGGCGGCGCGGGAACGAACGCCGTCAACCGCATGGTCGACGCCAATATTCAGGGCGTTGAGTTCATCGCCATCAATACCGACCTGCAGGCGCTGAACCTGTCCAAGGCGGACGTGAAGCTTCAGATCGGCGAGAAGATCACCAAAGGTCTGGGCGCCGGCGCGAAGCCTGAGGTCGGCATGCAGGCGGCCGAGGAAAGCCGCGAGGATATCGCGAACATCGTCAAAGGCGCGGATCTGGTGTTTGTCACCTGCGGCATGGGCGGCGGAACCGGCACCGGCGCGGCGCCCGTGATCGCGGGCATCGCGCGCGATATGGGCATCCTGACCATCGGCGTCGTTTCGAAGCCCTTCGCCTTTGAAGGCAAGCAGCGCATGAGGAACGCCGAGAGCGGCATCGAGCAGCTGAAGTCCCGCGTGGACACGCTGGTCGTGGTGCCGAACGAGCGCCTGCTTCAGGTTGTCACCAAGGGCACGACCATTATGGAAGCCTTCCGGCAGTCGGACGACACGCTGCGCCAGGGCATCCAGGGCATCTCCGACCTGATCGCCGTGCCTTCGCTCATCAACCTGGACTTCGCGGATGTGCGCACGGTCATGCAGTCCGGCGGCCTGGCCCATATGGGCATCGGCATCGGCAAGGGCGAAAGCCGCATGGTGGACGCCGCCAAGCAGGCCGTGGAGAGCCCGATGCTGGAGACCTCCATCGACGGCGCGCGCGCGGTGCTCATCAACATCACCGGCGGCACCGATACCAGCATCCTGGATATCAACGAGGCCGCGACGCTCATCACGCAGGCGGCTGATCCCGAAGCCAACATCATCTTCGGCGCGGGCATCGACGAATCCCTCGAGGACGAGGTGCGCGTGACCGTGATCGCCACCGGCTTCGAAAAGACGCCCTTCGTGACCGCGAAGCCCGGCGCGGCCGGCGACGCGCGCTCCGCCCGTCCGGTCGCCGCGCCCGCGCAGAACGATCCGGCCCATCCCGCGCCCATTCCCGAAGGCCCGGAGGTTCCCTCCTTCGTGAACCAGCCGCGTTACGTGATGCCCGACCGCGAGAACCGCCGCACGTCCCTGTACGGACAGCGCACCTTCGACGATCAGACCACGCGCGCGGCGCAGCCCGCTGAAAAACCCG
Organism: Clostridia bacterium; assembly: GCA_017620115.1. Taxonomy (GTDB): domain Bacteria; phylum Bacillota; class Clostridia; order Christensenellales; family Aristaeellaceae; genus Firm-10. The sequence goes on from JAFZRB010000109.1 coordinate 3,384, forward strand.
CCGAGCAGCCCGCCGAGGCCGAGCGCGATCCGTTCTACGACGAGGATCCCTTCGAGGAAGCCGAGCAGCAGCCGGCCGAGAAGAAGCAAGGCCGCCGCGGCTTCACGCCGGACATCCCGCCCTTCCTGAGGGGACGGAGAAAGTAATTTCCAAAACACATGCGCGCCGGATATTCAAGAGCGAATATCCGGCGCGCGTTTTATGATTTGTTCAGCCCATCGGCACTATTGTATACGGGAAGCCCACTTTTCGCGCGGCGCTGTTCCATTCCGGAACGGCTTTCAGCGCCGCGTCGAGCGCCACTCTCAGGCGGTAGAGCTCAGCTGTCTCCTCGGGCGTCATCGTATAGTTCTCGCTGTAATCGCCCGCTTCCATCTGCTCCATCAGGTGCCGCTTTTCCGTCTCGCGGTCGAAGGTCTCCAGCGCGTCCAGCGCCTTGTAATACGCCTCCATTTCAGGCGAGGCGGGAGTGATGGTCTCGCCGGTCGTCCAGAGTATCGCGGACGTGCCCGCGCCGTACCGGATGGCTTGGTACCCATCCGTCGAGGACAGTTCGTGGGTCATCAATTCACCAGACTCGATGCGATACCCGCTCTGGGACACGAGCGTGAACGTGCCCACGCGGCTGCCATTCCCGTCGTATGTATCCCGAATGTAGCAGGCCACGATGGGCCTGTTGTAGGTCTGCGCCGTCACAATGACGCGGCCATCCTCCAGCTGCGCGAGTTTCACGCTGTACTCGCTGGCCGCCAGATCAACCGGCTGCATGTTATAGTGGCTTAAAAGAATGGTGCCGGCGTACAAAGCGATGTAGGCGATGGCCAGAACGGCCAGCACGATCACCGCCCGCCTTAGCCAACGCTTTCGCTTCATCCGCGCGGCGGTGCGGCTGAAATCCTCCCGTTCCTTTTCCACACGCTGGGAATCGTCCCTGAGCGCCGCCTTCATGCCCTCCAGATACGCCCGGCAGGCCTCGCATTCCTCCAGGTGCTCTTTCACGTAAGTCTGGCTGGCCTCGCTGGCTACCCCGTCGATGGCGAGGGGCATCAGGTCGCGCGCCATATCGCAGTTATTCTTCATACTGATCCGCCTCCTTCATGGCTTTTTGCAGCAGCTGCCGCGCGCGGTAGTAGGTCACGCGCGACCAGTTCTCTGTTCTGCCGAACAGGCTGCCGATTTCCGCGTGGCTGAGGTCGCAGAACGTGCGCAGCGTAAACACCTCGCGGTAGGGCTCGCTCAGCATGTGCAGCACGCGCTGGGCAGTCATTTTGCGGTCGTTCGACACGAGGGATTCCACGATGTCCGGCCCCGGCTGGCGCTGCGCTTCCTCCTCCAGCGGCAGGCTGGCGGGCTTTTTCGCATAGCCCCAATACACGCGCTTGGCGATGCCGCACAGCCAGGTGGCAAGGCTGCTGTCTCCGCGGTATTTGCCGTAGGCGCGCAGGGCCTGATAGAACGTCTCCTGCGCGATTTCCTCCGCCAGATGCTCCCGCCCGCACAGCCGCAGGGCGAAGCGGTACACCAGCTCGTAGTGCTCCCGATAGACCGCGTCGAAATCTTCTGACAACCTCATCACCTCCTTTCGCGTATTGGTGGCGAAAAGGCGCGTTTCGTTACAGCCATGAAGATGTTTTTTTATCACGTCCAGTTTTTCATGATTTTCCGCAGAGCCCGCCTGTTCCTCGCCCGGAACACGGCGACGCCCTTTGTCTCGCCCAGCAGCTTTTCGTATTTCGCCCGGTTCTGCCCGTTGAAACCCCACACGAATTTCATGAACGCCCAGTCGAAGCGCTCAGGGCAGCCCGCGCCCATGTCCGGCCGGGTGCGGCCATGGCTTGAAATCACGCGCTTCACAACGCCCCACAGGCAGGTGAAGCGGTTGTAGTCCAGCCAGATGACCGCGTCGCAATACCCAAGGCGCAGGGGCAGCGTGCGGCCGAAGTTGCCGTCGATGATCCAGCGGGGCTTTACGAGCTCCGCCATGAGCAGCGCGTCGAATTCCTCCCGCGGGCGTTCCGTCCAGCCGGGCAGCCAGTGCAGCGCGTCCAGGTGAACGACAGGAAGCCCGGTCGCTTCGTGAAGCGATCGGGCCAGGGTGCTCTTGCCGCTCCCGCAGGAGCCGATGATGAGTATTCGGTTATACATTCATTCCTCTTTCCACGCGCTGTAGATCTCGTCGAACCGCATGGGTTCCAGCCGCCCCTCGGAGAGCTGCGTGAGGCTCTCGATGAGCGTGGGCTCGTCGGAAACCTTCACGAGGAAGGTGAAGGTGATCACATCGGAGAAATCCTTGGCCTCGACGGCAACCGGCGCGCTTTTGAAGAAATATTCCACGCGGTTCAGAAGGGGATAGGACACGTCCATCATATAGCGCGCCGTGGGGTGCATCACGCCCACGCCGCAGGCGTTGACGGCGGCGGCCGCGCCCTGCGTATAGGCGCGCACCAGCCCGCCCGCGCCCAGCAGCACGCCGCCGAAATAGCGCGTGACCACCACGCAGGCGTTGGTGACGCCGCGGTTCTTCATCACCTCGATGATGGGCATGCCCGCGGTGCCGCCGGGTTCGCCGTCGTCGCTGTAGCGCATTACGCCCATGTTCGCGCCCACGATGTAAGCGTAGCAGTTATGCGAGGCGTCGGCATAGGTCCGGCGCATTTCCGCGAGGAAGGCCAGCGCTTCTTCCTCGCTTTCGACAGGCGCGCCGTGGCCGATGAAGCGCGACTTGTTGACGATAAACTCATCACTCGCGCGCTTCATCAGCGTCTTGTAGCTTATGAGGCCCATGTCACTCGGCCAGCTGGAAGCGGTGATAGGCTTTCTTGCCCTTGCGGACGAGCAGGCCCTCGCCGCGCAGCATGTCGGCCGTCACGCGGAACTCCGTGTCGGTGACTTTGTCCTCGCCGATGTACAGGCCGCCCTGCTGGATGGTCTTACGGGCCTCGCCGTTGGACTTGCACAGCCCGCACTTCGCCACCAGCGCCGCCAGACGGTTCTCCGCGGCCAGATCGGCCTCGGTCAGCGCGGTGGTGGGGATGGAGCCGGCGCTGGCGCCGCCGCCGAACAGCGCTTCCGCGGCCTGCTGGGCCTTTACGGCTTCCTCTTCGCCGTGCACGTTCTTCGTGACCTCGAAGGCCAGCACACGCTTGGCTTCGTTGATGGCGCTGCCCTCGAGGCTGCCCAGCCGGTTGACCTCGTCCATGGGCAGGAAGGTGAGCAGGCCCAGGCACTTCTTCACGTCCGCGTCGTCCACGTTGCGCCAGTACTGGTAGAAGTCATAGGGCTTGCATTTTTCCGGATCGAGCCACAGCGCGCCCTTTTCGGTCTTGCCCATCTTGCGGCCGTCGTGGGTGAGCAGCAGCTGGAAGGTGAGGGCGAAGGCGTCCTTGCCGTCCTTGCGGCGGATGAGGTCCGCGCCGGAGAGCATGTTGCTCCACTGGTCGTCGCCGCCGGTCTGCAGGATGCAGCCGTAGCGGTGGTTCAGCTCGAGGAAGTCGTAGCTCTGCATGAGCATGTAGTTGAACTCCAGGAAGGTGAGCCCGCGCTCCAGGCGCTGCTTGTAGCACTCGGCGGTGAGCATGCGGTTGACCGAGAACAGCGCGCCCACGTCGCGCAGGAAGCCGATGTAGTTGAGGTCGCGGAGCCAGTCGGCGTTGTTCACGATGAGGGCGCAGTTCTTCTTGCTCTCGTCGAAATCGAGGAAGCGCTCCATCTGCGCCCTGATGTGGGCTACGTTGCTGTCGATGTCCTCGACGGTGAGCACCTTGCGCAGGTCGCTCTTGCCGGAGGGGTCGCCGATCATGCCGGTGCCGCCGCCCATCAGCGCGATGGGCTTATGGCCCGCGCGCTGCAGGTGCGCCATGGCCATGATCGGGATGTAGTGGCCGATGTGCAGCGAATCGGCGGTGGGGTCGAAGCCGGTATAGAAAGTGACCATGCCCTGATCGAAGGCCTTGTAGAGATCGTCCTCGAACGTGACCTGCTTGATAAAGCCGCGCTCGCGCAGAATGTCCATTGCGTTGCCCATGAGAAAATCACTCCTTACAATAATTATGTTGCCATGACTCCCCTGACAAGGGGCGAATTTCTGCCGCCCGCAGTGCGGGATAAAGGCAGAAATGAGCCCAATGAGCAAAGGAGTATGGCGCATTAGCGCCAGACGACTATTGCGAATTGAGGAAAGCTGCCGCCGCAGGCGGCTGAGGGGTCCATGTACTGACGCAGTAAAAAATATCGCCTTCCCCGCGAGGGAGAAGGCGATATACGACCGCTGTACCACTTCTTTTCGCCGGAAGCAGGACTTCCGGCCTCTTTCGCGCGCTGACGGGCGCACCCGGGGCAGCCTACTGGGAGGCGTTCTGCCCTCCGTTCGGTGTCCGGCTCAGGGATGTATTCCGCTCGCGCCGCCTGCCTCCTCGCACCGACCGGAGGCTCTCTTGAAGGCGTTCGCGCGGGCGTACTTGTTCCCGTCACAGCCATAATTATTGATTATATCTTAGCATAGACGCGGGCGGGTGTCAACGCACTTATGTAAAAACTTAGCTGTGCGCCGCCTTGTATTCCTCGATCAGCCGCAGCATGTCGCCGAAGTAATCCTCCATCTGCGCGTCGGTGAAGCCAAAGGTCTCCTTGATGTAGCCGGTCATCAGGTCGTAGCGCTCCAGAACGCCGCTGCGCATCTTGGCCCACTGCGCGTCGTATTCCGAGCGCTTCTTGTTCCAGCGCGCCAGGTGCTGGTCGATCTCCGGCTCCAGCTCAGCGTACAGCGCGTCCATCTTGCCGAACACGATTTCGGGAGCGAAGGAGGACACGAACAGCTCGTTGTAGCGCCTCAAGAACTTATCCTGAATGGCGGGGTTCTTCATCAGCTCGACGAACAGCGTGTTGTCGGTCTTCTTGCCGGAGCCCGCGCCTTCGGGGTCGAGCCAGCGGCGCATGGAGTTGGTGTCGTAGGTGTAGAAGCCCCAGTCGGTGTCGAACAGGATCCAGCGCCACAGTCCGTCCTCGTCGGCGCTGCGGTAGCGCTTCACGTTGAGCAGGTCGGGGTTGCCGACGAAGATCTGAACGGCCACGTAGTCGAGGTAGTTGTCAACGTCCACGACGGTGGAAATGTGTCGGAGGATCTCGTCATAGTCCGCCTGCGTGAGGTTTTCCCTGGAGCGGGCCGTGGCGCCGCCCTCTTTCTTGATCCACGTGAGCAGGTCGGCGAAGGTTTTGTTGGAACCCTGCATGACGTTGTCGTTGGCCTTCACGAGGTCGATGTCGTTCGGGTCGCTCGTCCAGCCCATCCACTGGGCGATGGAGTATTTGTTGACGCGTTCGCGCATGTTGTAGTGGCCCCAGTATTCGCCGTTGAGGTACACGACGCACATCTCCGCGGCCTGGTACATCACATCGGTATTCACGGCCAGCGAGGTCTGCAGGATGTCGCGCACGCGGGTATACTTGCCGTCCTGCCCGGAGGCGCGCAGCACGAAGGACTGGTATTCGGTATACGGCCGGTCGCTGAACAGGCTGGCGCGGAAGCGGTTGTCGCCGCTGTAGGCGCTGCGGGCGATGAGCTTGAAGGCCTTCTGATCCTCCTGTCGGCTGTACTGCCCCTGCAGCTTCAGGCCGCAACCCTGCGAGAGCATGGTTTCGCCGTCCGCCGTGAACACTTCGACGTTCGCGGCCTTCTCCCAGTCCATCCAGAAATTCGCGCCCTGGTTGTTCGCGCCGTAGGGGGCTTCCGCCCAGGCGTTCGGGCCTTTGACGTAGATGCCCTCGTAGAAATCCCAGAGGTTGTCGGGCTCCGTCACCAGCGAGACCACACGCATGGTGTGGCTCACGCCGAAGAAATAGCTCTGAGTGGCCACGAGCGAGGGGATCTCGCTGGCGGAATACACGCGCGTGCGCAGTATGGTGGTGTCGTTCAGGGTGATCGGGCCGGTGTACGGGGTGGAGGTGTTGTCCGGTTCGGTGCAGTCGGTGGTGTAGTAGATGGCGCTGCCCTGCGGCGCGGAGAGCGTTACGGTAAGCATTTCGCCCGCGTCGTAGAGCCCGCCGGGCACACTGTAGACGGCCTCCTGCGCGCGGCCGGTGTAGCCGTAGGTGGTGTTCGCCGCGCCGGGCGTGGGCTCGAGGAAGTACCTGAGCCCCGCCACGCCATAGGCGCGCCCGCAGGAGATGTTCGCGTACTGCCGGCCCACGGCCATGCGGTCGACGATCCGGCCGTCCGGATCGCACAGCGTGACGGAATAGCCGCCGTCGGTGGCGAGTGAAAAGCTGGTGTGGTAACTGTTGCCCGATTTCGTGTCCTTGCCGGAGCAGAACACGATCATGTACTCGCCGGGGCCGATGCTCGCGCCGGCGGGGAACTGCCACTTGCGCGGGCGGCTGGAGCTGTCCGAGAGGCCCCAGCCGGAAAGGTCGAGCGTGCCGGCCGCGGAATTATAGATCTCGACCCAGTCGTAGGAGGCGCTGGATAGAGAGGTGTCGTTGGTGGAGGCCATGATCTCGCTGATGTAAAGGCTGCTGCGGTTCGCGCCGGTGATGGCCAGATCCATGGCGGCCAGCCCGCTCTCGTCGTTGGCATAGCCGGGCGTGGGGGGATAGAGCGCCGTCCAGCCGTTCTTGGTGAGCGACCAGGCCTGATCTGCGCCGTTCGTGGCGGGTGAGGCGGAGGACACGACGCGGCCGCCCGGATCGGAGAGGAACACGCTCTCGCCGGGGCTCAGCGAGAAGCCCGCGTGCAGCTGGCCCTCGAGCCGTTCCGCGCCGGAGGCGAACACGATCAGGTATCCGCCGGCGGGCAGCGTCACGTCCGGGAAGACGAACTTGCCTGGCGCGTCGTCGCTGTCGGAGAGCATGTAGCCCTTCAGGTTGACGTTGCGCGCGGAGTTGTTGCGCAGCTCGATGTAGTCGGAATACGCGCCCTGGTCGTCCCGGATGGTGGCGCGGTTCCGCACCATGACCTCGCTGATGGTCACGCTGCCGGTATCCGCCGCGCCTTCGGAGGACAGCAGGGAAGCGTAGCTTTCGGCGGTGTTGGGCAGACCGGGCGTGTACTGCGCGGTGACCTCCCAGCCTCCGTTCATGAAGGCGTAAGCCTGATTGCGCGACAGCGCGGGCGTCTCGATGGTGTCGGCCACCTGGCCCGAGGGATCGAGCAGGGTGAGCGTTTCGCCCGCGGCCGTGAGGCCGAAGGGAGCGTGGCACACATAGCCGGGCGTATTCTGCGAACGGCCGCTGGCGAACACGATCAGGTGCTCGTCGGGGCCGATGACCTGCCCGCCGAAGGTGAACACGTCCAGGGTGTCCATGCCGCGCAGCACCATCCAGCCGGTGAGATCGACGGCCCGCTCGCCGTCGTTGGTGATCTCGAACCAGTCGGAATACGCGCCGAAGTCGTCCGCCACGGCGGAGGCGTTGGCCGTCATGACCTCGCTGAAGCTGATGGGCTGGGTGGACGTGGCCGCGCGGCCCGTGTCCCGCGACAGTATGTATTGGTATGCAAACGCCAGCGCGATGCAGACGACGCCCGCGCCGATGACCTTGGCCAGATTGGCCGCGGCGTTTTTTCTTTTGCTCACGGTAAAAAAATCCCCCTGAAACCTCGTTTGGTGCGATTGGATGGCGTATCTGCTTATGGCTCAACGAACAGCTTTGTGAAAAGCTGCGGATCGATCTGGCGCGCCCATTCGAGAATCTCCCGGCCATAGAGCGTGATGCCCAGCGCGATGAGCGCGGCGCCCAGCAGCGTGAGGATCAGGCACGCGCCCGCGAAGGTTCTGCGGGAGGGCCGTTTGGCGGAGAACATCCAGATGAGCCACAGGATCAGGTTGAGCACGGGAATGGCGGAGAGGATCAGCGTGCCGATCCATCCCATGACGCTGACTTTTTTGTACGTCTTTGCGGCTTTCTTTTCAGACATGGCTGTGTTCCTCCATTTATACTGCGTTTCCCGGAACTTTCCAGAATCATCTGCTTCTAATTATACATCAGGATTAAACGTTCCGTCAATATCGTGTTGGACGAGGATTAAATTTCCAGCGGACCTCTTGAAAGAAGGGAAGAATTGTCATATAATTGCAATATAATGTCCTAGGTATGGTCATTTACACGTCACAGCCGGTTCGACCGGCGAACGAAGAACATAACAGGAGGCTGCTCATGAAACGCATACCGATGATACGAATTCTGCTGATGGCCGTATGCCTGATCCTGCTGGCCGCGCCGATGACGGCATGGAACGCGGCGCAGGCCGCCGTCACGCCCGTCAGCGTACGACTCAGCCAGGAACGGGCCGCCATCGACATGGCCCGGGAAAGCAGGCTGACGCTGACCGCCGTCGTGCTGCCCGCCAACGCCAGCCAGCGCGTCGACTGGTCGTCCAGCGACACGAAAGTGGCGAAGGTGAGCTCGTCCGGCGTGGTCACGGCGCGGAAGCGCGGCGTGGCGGTGATTACCGCCAGAGCCCATCACTCGAAGACCGTGCTGGCCACCTGCACGGTTACGGTGACGAACAGCAACCTGCCAGACGGCATTTCGCTGGGCCTGACGGCCATCAGCATGGAACGCTTTTCCAAACGGCAGCTGACCGCTTCCGTTTGGCCCGGCACGGCCGACACGGGCGTGAAGTGGAAGACCAGCAACCGCTACATCGTATCGGTCAGCGACAGCGGCCTGCTCACGGCGAACAAAGCGGGAACGGCCACGATCACCTGCTATTCCAGAAAGGACGACAGCGTCGCCGCGACGGTGCAGGTGACGGTGTTTCAAAAGGCCGCGCCTTCCTCGATCGCGCTCACGCCCGCGACCGACGTGATCGGCGTGGGCGAGGTGCTGCAGCTGACTCCCGTCACCACCCCGGCGGACGCCTGCCAGTATTTCACCTGGAAAACATCCAGCTCGAGCCGGGCCACCGTGTCCGACAGCGGCCTTGTGACGGCCAAGCGGGCCGGACTGGTGACGATTACCTGTACCTCCCAGCAGAATACGCACGTCCGCGTGAAGCGCGAGATCCTCGTGGTGGCGGCCGATTCGCCGCGCTCCATCAGCCTGGGCATGACCGCGCTCACGCTGAACCCCGGCAACACCTACGCGCTCAGTCCCACGGTGTTGCCCGCCAACAGGAACCAGTCGCTGAAGTGGAAGAGCGATCACACATCCGTGGTTTCGGTGAGCGCCAGCGGCGTGCTGACCGCGAAGAAGGCCGGCACGGCCACGATCACCGCCACCTCCGCGGTCAACGCGAACCTCAAGGCCAAGCTGACCGTGAAGGTGGAAAACCTGCCCGCGCCTACGTCGCTCTCCATCTCCGGTTCTTCGGTCGTGGCGAAGGGCCAGACGATCCAGCTCACGGTCACGCCCAGCCCGGCCCGCACCAGCGCCGATGTCAAATGGACCTCAAACGACCGGAAGGTCGCCAGGGTGGACGATTCCGGCGTCGTGACCGGCGTGAAGGGCGGCCGGGCGACCATCACCGCCACCTCAAAGAGCAACAAGCGCGTGACCGCGACGTTCACCGTGACGGTGTCGGATCCGGCCTCGCCCACGCGGATCACGCTCAATACCGCCTCGTTCACCCTTGAGTCCGGCGCAACGTTCGCTCTCGTGCCCACGGTGTATCCCGCCGACAGCCAGCAGGGCGTCAACTACTCCACGAGCAGCAGCTCGATCGCGCGCGTCGACTCGAAGGGCGTCATCACGGGCCGCAGGGCGGGAACGGCGGTCATCACCGTTACGTCCAGATACAACACCAGCATCGCCGCGGCCGTCCAGGTGACGGTCGTGGACAGGCCGGCGCCCACCTCGATCACCCTGTCCGCCTCCTCGACGAGGATCGAGAAAGGCTCTACGGTCGCCATCGTCGCTTCGCCCGTGCCCTCAACGGCGAGCAGGCTGTTCAGGTATTCCTCCTCGTCGTCATACGTCGCCAGCGTGAGCGACGACGGCGTCGTGACGGCAAGGAGAACGGGCACGGTGAAGATCACCGTGCAATCAAAGAAAAACTCCCATGTGAAGGCCGAAATCACGCTGGTCGTGTGCGACGAAACCACGCCGCTCACGCTGTCGCTGAGCTCGAGCGAGCTGTTCCTCGGCCAGGACGATACGGCCGCGCTGTCGCCCGTCGTGACGCCGGCCACGGCCAGCACAAAGGTGAGCTGGGCGAGCAGCAACCGCAGCGTCGCCAAGGTATCCTCCAACGGCACCGTGCGCGCGGTGGGCCAGGGCATGGCCGTCATTACCTGCGCGACCGCCACGGGCAACCTCACCGCCACGTGCACCGTGACCGTGTTCGACACCACGCTCACGCGCGTGATCCCGGCCCGCACGACCAACATCGCTGGCATCTCCGGCAACATGGCGAAGATCGAAGCCATCCGCCGCAGCGCCGTGAATCAGGTGACGCTGCTGCAGAAAAACCGCAGGATCACGAACAGCGAGGCCGTGCTCCGGCGGGAGATCATCAATCGGGCGTTCGAGATGCAGGCTTTCCCCTGGATGACGCTGAACACGCAGGAATATTGGTCGAAAGCCTACGCCTACAAGCGCTACATGCCGGGCAACGTGTATTACGGCCTGCCGTATATCCAGACCTCCAGCACGGGCAGCTACCTCAACCGGCGCTACAACGTGGCCAAGGCGCTGGCCGAAGGCCGCTATTACTCCAGCGGCAAGGGATACTACCTGCTGAACCAGAACAAGCTTCTGGAGAAGATGTATGTGGGCAACGACTGCTCGGCGTTCGTCTCTATGAGCATGTTCGGCACGGATCATGTCGCCAGCTACCTGAACACCACGGCCATCGCGAAATCGAACTACTACAACACGATCAACAGCTACGCCGACCTGCGCCCCGGCGATATCCTCGTCAAGGGCGGCGATCACGTGATCCTGTTCCTCTATTATACCAACGCCGCCAGGACGGAAATGATGATCATCGAGCAGGGCGGCGACGGCAACACGGTCATCTGCTCGCTGTATAATCCCTCCTGGTTCTCCTCCCGCGGATATGTTCCCCGCCGCCGCGTGGGCTTCGCGACGAACTGATCCTTACGCTTTGCCCCTTCGCGACAAGCGGCCCGCGTCACACAAAACGAATCGCCCTCCGCGCGTATCACCGTGCGGAGGGCGATTCGTTTTGCCGTTGCGTCATCCGATCATTCTGTATTTCAGGGCGTAATCGGAGAACAGGAATTTCTGGAACTCGATGTCGGCCCGGCCGTCGATCTTCTCCGGCGCGAGGCCCATCTGCGTCTTGAGCAGGGAAACGGCGCTGGCCAGCATCGGGCCGTACTCGCCGTCGGTGTTGGCCTCGGTGTTGCGCAGGTAGCCCAGGTCGATCAGCCGCAGCTGGATGTCCAGGACATCCTGGCCCACGGCGCCTTCCTCCAGATCGAAGTATTCCGTATAGGGGCGGGCGTCCGCGGCGAACAGGCGCTGCTGCAGCTCGATATTGGCCACGCCGTCCTCGTTCTGCGCGATCTGGTACTGGAAGGCGCGCACGGCGTTCGCGGTGTCCCCGCCGTATTCGCCGTCAGCCTTGCCGGTGAGCCAGCCCAGGTCGATCAGCCGCTGTTGCAGCCGTTTCACATCGGAGCCCTTGCTGCCAGGGGAGAGCACGGTCAGATTGTCGGCGTTGTAGCCGGTCGTTCCGCTCTGCGCCTGGCCATAGGCGGGCGCGGAGGAGGAGTAGAGCAGCGCGAGCAGCTCGCTGGAAGCGATGCCGTCGACGGGATAGCCCACGGCGGCCTGGAATTTCTCGACGGCGGCGGTGGTCTTTTTGAGGTAATTGCCGCCGATTTCGCCGTCGAAGTAGCCCAGCTCCTTCAGGCGGCGCTGCATGGCCTTGACCAGATCGCCGGTATCGTTGGGATACAGCGCCTGATAGCCGTTCGACGCGTAGCCGGTCGAGGAACCGGCGGGCGCGTTGGTGGCGGCGGGCGCGGTGTAGACCGGCGCGTCATTGGAGTAGAGATACTGCTGCGTGAGGGCGTCGGCCACGCCCGTCGCTACGAGACCCGCGGCGCTTTGGAAGGCGACGAGCGCGTTCTGGGTGTTGCCGCCGAAGGAACCGTCCGCCTTGCCGGACAACCAGCCCAGCGCGATCAGCCGCTGCTGCAGCGTGTAAACCGCCGTGCCGGAAGAGCCTTTGCTCAGCTCGATGTAGCCGTTTTGCGCCGCGCTGTAATAGGGCGCGTTGTTCGAGTAGAGCGCAGAGAGCAGCTCGCTGGAGGCGATGCCGTCCTGATTGTAGCCCAGCGCGGCCTGGAAGCGCTTAACGGCCTCGGTGGTGAGATCCTTGTAGTTGCCCGCCACGTTGCCGGTGAAATAGCCCAGTTCCTTGAGGCGCGCCTGCATGTTGGCCACCAGCTCGCCGGAATCGCCGGGCTGCAGCGCCGTGTAGCCGAAGATCTGCGAGGACGCCTGCGCGGGCGCGACCGTCGGCGCGATGGTCGGCGCGACGGTGCTGGCCGGGGCGTAAGGCGCGATCTTGCTGTACAGCAGGGTCAGCGTATCGACCGAGGCGCTGCCCGTCGCGGACAGCCCGGCGGCCGCCTGGAACGCTGCGACGGCCTTCTTCGTGTCGTTGCCGTAGTCGCCGTCCGCTTTGCCGGAGAGCCAGCCCAGCTCGATCAGGCGGGCCTGCATGTTGCCGACCTGAGAGCCGCTGTCGCCCTTTTCGAGCGCGGTGTAACCGCTGCTGATCCCGCCGTAGGTCGGCGCGGAGGCGGAGAACAGGATGGTCTGCAGCTCGACGGTGGCCACCCCGGTTTCAGGCCAGCCGATCGCCGCTTCAAACAGCTTCACGGCCGATTCCGTCTTGGTGAGGTAGTTGCCGCCGATCTGGCCGTTGAAGAAGCCCAGTTCCTTGAGGCGGGTCTGCAGCCGCTTCACGGCGTCGCCGGTATTGCCGGGCTGCAGGAGCGTATACTGAGACGGCGCGGCAGGCTGCAGGGTCGCAGACTGCGACGGCGCGTTCGGCGCGGCGGTCGCCTGCGTGTTGCTCGGCGCGATGGCGGAGAACAGGAGGGTCTGCAGCTCGATGGTGGCCGTGCCGGTCTGCTCATAGCCGACGGCGGCCTGGAAGGCCTTGACGGCGTTCACGGTCTGCTTGCCGTAGATGCCGTCCGCGCTGCCGCTGGCCCAGCCCAGCGCAATGAGGCGCTTCTGCAGGTTGACGACCTCGTCGCCGCGGGCGCCAGCGTACAGCGTCACATAGCCGCTCACCGTGGGCGCGGGCGTCGCCGTCGCGGCGGTGAAACGGGCCGGCGCGTTCGCGGCATACAGCCGCGCGAGGGTCTCAGCGGTGGCCGTGCCGGTGGGATTCAGCCCGGCGGCGGTCTGGAATGCGCGCACGGCCTCGGCGGTCTGCGCGTAGTAGTTGCCGGTCGCGGTGGCGTCGAAGTAGCCCAGCTCCTTCAGCCGGTTCTGCATCTGCTGGACGGCCAGGCTGTTCTTCATGCCGTAGGTGAGATCCGTATAGCCGCTGGTGTTTGCCGCGGGCGTGGGAGCGGCCGTCGGCGCGACGGTGGGCCGCACGGTCGGAAGCGCCGTGGGCCGCACGGTAGGCGCGGCGGTGGCCGCCGGGGCATGCGGCGCGTCGGAGGCGTACAGGCGCTCCTGCAGCGAGGAAGAAGCCACGCCGCTCTGCGTGAGTCCGATGCGGGCCTGGAAAGCGCGCACGGCCGCCTCGGTCTGTCCGCCGAACTTGCCGTCCGCGGTATCGGAGAGATAGCCCAGCTCCTGCAGGCGGCGCTGCAGCGTGGCGACGGCGTCGCCGCTGTCGCCGCGTACCAGCGTGGCGTAGGTGGCGACGCTGGTCACGGAATCGTCGCGTCCGGGAATCGGCGTGGCGGCGCTCGGCGTGTAGGCGGGCGCGTTGGAGGCGAACAGGCGCTCCTGCAGCGAAATGTTGGCGATGCCGGTCTGGGAGATGCCCAGCGCCTTCTGGAACAGCCTCACGGCGTTCTGCGTCTGCGTCCCGTAGCGGCCGTCCGCGGTGCCGTAGAGATAGCCCAGCTCGATCAGCCGGTTCTGCAGCCGCATGACGTCGTCGTTTTCGTCGCCGGGTTCCAGGCGCGCGTATGACGCCGTGGGCGCGGGCGTATAGGTTGAAACCGCGACGGGTTTTGCTGTGGGCGTGGGCGCAGCCGCGCTGACGGCCTGGTTATCATTCTGCCAGGGCTGCGTCACGGCGTCGATCGTGCCGGTGCCGACGGTAGCGCCCGGCGTGGGCGTTGGATCCGATTCGGCCAGGCTGGGATCGCGCGAGGGGAACGGCAGCAGCGCGTTCACCGAATACCCGGAAAGCGGGTCGTCGCGGCTGTCGACTGTGCTTCCGCAGCCGGCGAGCGCGGCCATCACAATGGCGAGCAGGCCGCAGGACAATGCCTTGATTGTTTTTTTCACGGTTTATTCCTCCCGAGGACGACCGGCGGACATCGCCCGCCGATGTGTTCTGGATTTCACTGTTTTTAAGACGCAAAAACCGGCGGCCAGGTTGCATCCCGGCCGCCGGTTGAAAAAAGATACTGTTTTGCACGTCAGATTTTTCCGAGCAGCGCGACCACGTCGCTCAGGGCGCTGCCGAGACGGCGGAATTCCTCGTCGGACATCGACTTCTCCCAGCTCCCGACATTCTCGCTCAAAAGCGCGCGGATCTCCTTAAGGCGGTCGCGGCCGGCGTCCTGAATGACGATGTACACCACGCGGCGATCGGTCGTGCTGCGCACGCGGTCGACCAGACCGGCGTTGACCAGACGGTCGACGAGCGGGGTGATGTTGGGCTTGGCGATGTCGAAGTAATCGGATATTTCAGAGACGGACATGGACCCTCTCTCGCTCAGCAGGGAAAGCACCTGATAGTGGGAAAGGGGCAAGCCGTTTTTGCTTTGAAAGGCAGAAATATGAGACAAACGCTTTTTCAAGAGAGGGATCACCTGAAAGATATTGTCGGCGATCAACTCCAATGGTTGGGAATTATTTACCTGTTCCATACTCAGTCAATTCCTTCCTCAAGCATCTTCTGTGACCTAACGCGCATAATTATACCCCCTTCCGAAAAGAAAAGCAAGGGTAAAATGTTGATAAATCCGTTTTTTTATTGAAAACTGCAAAAGTGCTCAATGGTTGCCTTTTCGCAAATCCGGCGTGATTTTTAGGGTCTTAATGAATCAAAATGAGGGAATTGCTCAATCATTGCGGTCGCCGGCCATCAAATCGGTTGGCACAAAAAGAACAACCGGCCATACGGCCGGCTCCGGTTCAGAGCAGCTTGCTCAAAAAGTCGCGCGTCCGCTTGTTCTGAGGATTGCCGAAAATGTCGCCCGGCGTGCCCTGCTCGATGATGCGGCCCTCGTCCATGAACATCACGCGGTCGCTCACCTCGCGCGCGAAGCCCATCTCATGGGTCACGACCACCATCGTCATGCCGTCGTGCGCCAGGTCCTTCATGACCTGCAAGACCTCGCCGACCATCTCCGGGTCGAGCGCGGAGGTGGGTTCGTCGAACAGCATGACCTCCGGGTTCATGGCCAGCGCGCGCACGATGGCGATGCGCTGTTTCTGCCCGCCGGAAAGCTGGGATGGATACGCCGCGGCCTTTTCGGACAGGCCCACACGCTTGAGCAGCTCCATGGCGCGCGCGTCGGCCTGTTCGCGGGTCATCAGCTTGTGCTGGATGGGCGCGAGCGTGATGTTCTGCATCACCGTCTTGTGGGGGAACAGGTTGAACTGCTGGAACACCATGCCCATGCGCCGGCGCACGTGGTTGATGTCGCAGGTGCGGGAGGTGATATCCATCCCGTCGAAGATGATCTGTCCGCCTGTGGGTTCCTCCAGACGGTTCAGGCAGCGCAGGAAGGTGGATTTGCCGCTGCCGGACGGGCCGATGACGACCAGCTTTTCGCCCTGCGTGATCTCGGCGTCCACGCCGCGCAGCGCGTGAACCGCCTTGTCGCCTTTGCCGAAGTGCTTTTCGAGGCCCCTGACCTCGATGAGCGTCTTAGTGGTCACTGCTGCGCAGCCTCCTTTCGAGTTTGCCAACCAGCCAGCTGAAGAAAATCACCAGCACCAGATAGATCAGCGCCACGGCGATCAGCGGCATGAAGGGGGAATACGTCGCGCCGCGGATGATGTCGCCGCCCTTGGTGAGATCCTTGATGGCCACATAGCCGGCGACGGAGGTTTCCTTCAGCAGCACGATGAACTCGTTGGCCAGCGCGGGCAGCACGTTCTTGAGCGCCTGCGGCACCACGATGAGCCACATGGTCTGGACGTAGGTGAAGCCCAGGCTGCGCCCGGCCTCGGTCTGGCCGATATCCACCGACATGATGCCGCCGCGCACCACCTCGGCCACGTAGGCCGCGGAGTTCAGGCCGAAGGAGATGATGGCGATCAGCACGCTGTTTCGCGAAGAGGCGAAGATGACGTAATAGAAGATCATCAGCTGGATGACCACGGGCGTGCCGCGGACGACGGTGAGGTACAGACGGCAAACGGCGTCGAAGCACTTCAAAACCGTCTTGCCGGGGCCGGGCCGCATGTCGCTCAGGGTCCTGTCCGCCGTGGAGCGCACGATGGCGATGATCGTGCCCAGCGCGATGCCGATGAGCACGGCGAAAAACGTGATGTACAGCGTGTTGCCCAGGCCGGTCCAGAGGTACCTCCAGCGGGACTTCTCGACGAAGTTCAGCATGAACTGGGCCTTGAGGCCGTCAAACCATTCAGACAATGATAACCCCTCCAAACGAACGAACAGGGAACGAACCGCGCCGTTCCCTGAACGTATCTGGCATTAAGGATTGATGAGAGGCGGCTGCCGGTTATTCGGCGGCTTCCTCGGCGGGGATGTACTTCTCGATGATGGCGGGGATGGTGCCGTCCTCGGTCAGGGCCTTCAGAGCCTCGTTGAACTTATCCAGCAGTTCGGTGTTCTCCTTGGCGAAGGCGGCGGCGTAGTCCTCGACGGCGTATTCGGTGTCCAGGATGACGAGGCCGGTATTGGCCGCCACGAACGCCTTGGCGGGCTCGTTGTCGATGACCACGCAATCCACCTTGCCGGTCACCAGCGCCTGAACGGCGTCCGCGCCGTTCTTATAGCGGTCCACGGTGCCCAGGCCCTCGTCCTCGATGTCCCAGGTGCAATACAGGTCGCCGGTGGTGGATTCCTGCACGCCGACGATGGTGTTCGCGCCTTCGGCGAACAGGTCGTCGACAGAGGTGATGGCGGAGCCTTCCTTGACGATGATGACCTGGATGCCGGTGGCGTAGGTGTCAGAGAAGTTGACGGATTCCTTGCGCTCGTCGGTCACGGTCATGCCGGCCATGGCGAAGTCGATCTTGCCGGTGGAAACGGCGGTGATCAGGGCGCCGAACTCCATCTCGTCGATGACCAGGTCATAGCCCATGTATTCCGCCACAGCCGCGGCGATCTCGGCGTCGATGCCGACGACCATGTCCACGTCGTCGACGTACTCGTGATACTCATAGGGCGGGAAGTTGGCGTTGGTGCCCATGTGCAGCTCGGGCTTGGCCTCGGCGAAAGCGATGCCGGACAGGCAGAACAGAGCGGCCAGAACGAATGCGAAAATCTTCTTCATGATTTTGATCTCCCTTCTTCTTATACATTGGATATGCTGGGATTATACGCTCTGTCCTCAAAAAATGCAAGCGAAAACGCGATTTTTAACCAAAAATATGATTAAGTATTCACTGTTAACCGGATGTTTCGCCTTTGCGCGCTTTTGCCCTTGCGCAAGCGCGCAAAGAACAGTATAATATAATATCAAGAAGAAGCCGGCCTTCCCGCGCCTTCATGCGAACCGGTCGGCCGTCAATCAATTCAGACAGGAGACACCCAATGCTTGGCATAATCTATCTGGCGCTGTACGAGGCGTCCGGCTGCCTGATCGCGAACAGGCTGTTCGCGCGGCGCGGCCTTCAGACGCGGCTGTGGCTGGGGCTCACGCTGGGCTGCGGCATGCTGATGTGGTTTCCGTCGCTGTTTGCCTTCGCGCTGCGCTTTACGATGGAAGCCCAATGGCTGGGCGCGGGGCTTTCGCTGATCCTGGCCGGGCTGTCGCTGCTGCTGCCGCGGCGTGCGCGCCGCTCGCCGGCGGAAGACGGCGGCGACGGGGAACCCCCGCTCCGGCTCACGCTGGGCGCTGTGATTCCGCTGGCGGTCGTGATGGCGTTCATGCAGTATACCCACACGCTGCGTCCGGAAGGCGGCGCGCTCTGGACGGGCCAGTCCACCTACGGCGATATGAACCTGCACCTTGGCATCGCCACGGGCCTGGTGAACCAGGCTTTCCCGCCGGACTATACCATTCTGCCCGGCACGCTGCTGGGCTATCCGTTCCTGGTCGACGCGGCCTCCGCCTCGCTCTACATGACGGGCATGGGCCTGCGGTGGGCGTTCATCGTGCCCGGGGTGCTGATGTGCGCGCTGGTGTTCTGGGGTTTCCTCATGCTGGCCTGGGAGATGACGAAGTCGTGGCGCGCGGCACTTCTGTCCTTCGCGCTCATGTTTCTGAACGGCGGGCTGGGATTCGCTTATCTGTTCGACCTCGTGGGCAAGGATCCCTCGCGTCTGTTCGAAGCGTTTGAGGGCTTTTACAAGGCCCCGGCGAACCTCGTGGACGTCAATATCCGCTGGGTGAATGTGCTGGTGGACATGCTGCTTCCCCAGCGCACGCTGATGGCCGGCTGGCTCGCGGTGATTCCGGCGCTGTGGCTGCTGATGCGATGCGTGAAAGAGCGCCGGACGGGACTGTTCATCGCGCTGGGCGTGTGGGCCGGGGCCATGCCCATGATCCACACGCATTCCTTCCTGGCGCTGGGACTGATCAGCGCGGGCGTGATGGTCATGTCGCTTTCCTGGGCGAAGCCGGGGCAGCGCGGCGTTCTGCTGAGGGGTTTTCTGTGCTATGGGTTCATCGCCGTGGCGCTGGCCGCGCCGCAGCTGTTCACATGGACGTTCCCGCAGACGCTCAAGGGCGTCGAGGGCGGCTCGTTCCGGCTGCGGTTCAACTGGGTCAACTGGCAGGACGGCGGGCTGCTGGACGAGTATTTCTGGTTCTGGATCAAAAACGTGGGCCTCGTGTACATCGTCATGATACCGGCCGCCATGGCGGGCACGAAGCGCCAAAAGATGCTGGCCGTGGGCGCGCTGCTGGTCTACGTCGCGGCGGAGCTGTTCCAGTTCCAGCAGAACGAATACGACAACAACAAGCTGTTCTACGTGGCGTTCATCGCCATGCTGCCCATCGCGGCGCAGTATCTGGTGGCGCTGTACGACAGGCTGGCGGGCCTGCCGGGGCGTGCGCTCATCGCGGCGCTCTTCATCGCGGCGTCCACATGTTCGGGCGCGATTTCCGTGGCGCGCGAATGCGTGTCCAACTATCAGCTCTACGGGCCGGGCGAGACGGCGGCGGCGGCCTGGATCAGGGAAAACGCGCCGGAGCACGCTGTGTTCCTCACCGGCACGCAGCACAACAACGCCGTTTCCTCCCTCGCGGGCGGGCGGCTGGTCTGCGGCACGCCCAGCTTCCTGTATTATCACGGCGTGGACTACGCGCGGCAGATGAACGACGCGCGCGCGATGTTTGAAGCGCCCGGGCAGAATCTGGCGCTGTTTGAGCGGTACGGCATCGACTACGTGTTCGTCAGCGGCAGCGAGCGCTACAGCTACGCGCTGGACGAGGAAACCATCGCCGCGCTGTGGCCGCTGGTATGGGAGGAGAACGGCGTGCGGCTGTACGCTGTGTCCGAGCGAGCGTTGGCCGCAGCCGGTTCCGCGCCCGGATAATTTTGTCGCCTGGCAGGATTTGACGCGGCGCGCGGAGAACCTATTATTGTTGCACATAATGGAATATGCCCGGGAACAATGGGGAA
>JAFZRB010000110.1 GCA_017620115.1 Clostridia bacterium
GACGAGCTCAAGGAAATGATAACCCGTCTAATTGAGGTTGTGCAGGATGCTCAAACGATTGAACGCATTTGGTTCTCCGCTGTTTTTTTCACGATTTATGGCGTTGTAGGCGAGGATGGACGGGCCGTGCTTGCAGAGAATACGGCACATCCTTTGATGGACGAGTTATTAAAATAACGCAGTCAGCAAGACTGAAGAGGCGGCGAGAAATCGCCGTCTTTTCTGCTGAACCAATCAGTAATACGGAATGACGCCATAGCGACGGGCCTGCCGCGCGGAACGGTGACGAGCAGGGCGAAGCTGCTCCACTACGAGCGGAACGGCATCGGGTATACGGCGGAGCAGGTGTACAAGATCGTGACGTACACGCTGGAACTGCACCGCAAGAGCGAAGAGCGCGCGCAGAGGCTGCGGAACAAGCTGAACGATATGCTGCGTGAGAACGGCGCTGGCATCGAGATCGCGAAGGGCGATGACGGGACGTTCGGCGTGAAGCAGAGGGCGAGGGACGGGCCGTAACAGGCCGAACCGAAATAAGCAATGAAAGGGCATAGATCATGGATATGATGTTGAAGGTTGATCCGGAGTTCGCCGGTAAAATCCCACCGATCAGCGATGAAGAGTTCCGGCAGCTTAGAGAGAACATCCTGGAGGCCGGTGAGGTTTACGAGCCTATCGTGACGTGGAACGGTGTCATTGTTGACGGCCACAACAGGTGGAAGGTCATTCAGGAAAACCCGGAAGTCAGGTGGCGGACGAGGGAAATGGAGTTCGCCGATAAGTGGGCGGCGTTCAGTTGGATGTATCGGAACCAGCTCGGCAGACGCAATTTGACAGACGAGCAAAGAACGTACACTATAGGCAAATTGTATGAGGCGAGGAAAAACAGTATAGGTGGAGACAGAAGGTCGCAAGATTTTTCAAAAGATCAAAATGATCCTTTGAAAAACGACGCGTTGAATACCGCCGCAAAGATCGACAAAGAGGTCGGCGTGGCAGAACCGACCGTTAAACGCGCGGATCTATTTGCCAAAGGCGTTGACGCTATCCGCGAAGCAAACCCAGAAGCCGCCGACAAAATCCTAGCTGGCAAGTCCGGACTGACGAAGCAGGAAGTACGCGAGATAAAAAACATGGAACCGGAGGAGGTTGAGAAGATCACGGAGGCTGTTATTGCATACGATGCAACGAAACCGAAATCCAGCGAGAAGAGCAATGCGATTGCCGAAGTCCGCGCTCAAATGCGGCAGATTCGCGAAATGGTACAGAAGAGCGTGGCGAACCGGAGCGCAGCCGACGAACCCGCGCCGGACAAGCCCAAGTCGAAGCTCATCTTGGATACAGTTTTTCTACCCACATTTTACCCACACTTTTACCCACAACGCAATATCACAAATAGATATTCCTTATCACGTAAAACAGGAAAAGCCCAATAAATCAAGGATATTTCAGCACGGCATGGAATGAGAAAAGACGAACTTTTTTAATTCGAATCCTTCTGCCCCTGCCATGCGTAATACAGCACGTCGCACAAAGACGTGCTGTATTTTTTATTCTGCCAATGCAGAATGCGAGGATGCCTTTCTGATACGGCCTGTTGGGGAATGCCGGTTCGCCTGCCGAATTCCTGCGGCCCATTTGCTATTACATTAAGACTTTGAAAACTGTGTTCGGTATCATCATGAATGTATGATAGGATAAAACGCGACGGGAGGCGGTTGTTTTTCTGAAGCTTCAAAAACCCGCCCGTTTTTTCCCGTTTGGCTGCGTTATCATTGGCGCTGTTCTGATGGATATTTTCGATTTTGCGGAGGTGTGAAATGGAGAAAATTGCCTACTCGGTGTCGGAGTTGGGAAAAGCCCTGGGTGTCGGGCGCAACAACGCCTACGCCCTCATTCACCGCGAGGGGTTCCCCGCGGTGCGGATCGGCGGGCGGGTTATCGTGCCGGTCAAAGAGCTGGAGGAATGGCTCAGGAAAAAAACGCTGAGCGAAGCGGAGGGGAATCAGCGATGAGCATGGACAAAGGCCGACCAGGTTTCCTCCTGTTCTTTGAGGATTTTGCCGCGCTTGAGATATTGGAGCCAGCCCGATTCAAGGAGTTCGTTTGCGCGCTGAAATCATATGCGGAATCCGGCACAGAGCCTGCCTTCAAGGACGCCACTCAGACGGCGCTGTTTGTCCTGTTCAGATCAAAGATCGACAGAGACCGCGCCAGTTACGAACGGCGGGTCGAGCAGAGGCGAAACGCGAGCCGCAGTCGTTGGAAGGACGCAGGCGGCGATATGCGGGACGATGCGGACGCATCCGGACGAAAACCAACCGGAGACGTAACCGCAACCAGAAACGTAACCGCAGCCGGAGACGGAAACGCAGACGCTTCGCCCGACCCCCGGATTGTCGCTCTGGAGGCGCTGAAGGAACGAATCAGGCGGAACGCGCCGTGACGAAAGAAGACGGCCTTTCGTATCCGGCTTTCCCCTATTCCGCCTCGATGCCGTAGCTTCGCAGCATCCAGACACCCACCTCGCGCATCAGCGCAATCTGCTTCTGCTGCAGCGCCAGCGTCGGCGAGGAGAGTCTGTCCTCAGGCTTGATGTTGCGCCGGAACCATGGCCAGCTTTTCGCGCGTCGGATCGTGTTGCTGCCTTCGAAGGTAAAATCGCCCCGATAGCCGGAATCGATCAGGCCGCGGATCACGTCGTCGAAATTCGTCGTTCCCGAGAGCGGCATCAGATGCGCGTCGGCGTTGCCGTCGTTGTCCTGAATATGCAGCGCATGCAACTCGCTTCCCATATCCATGATGTCGTCATATTGGTTGCAGCCCTGCACATTGCCGTGCCCGGTATCCCAGTTTATGTGCAGCCTTGGAATGCGCGCCTCTTCGACGAATTCGCGCGTTTCCCGGCCCGTTCGCAGGAAATACTCGGGATTCCACGCTTCCGCGCTGTTTTCCGTCAGCATGTCCACGCCGTATTTCTCCGTGTCTTCCTCGAACAGGCGGTAAAACGCGATGTTCTGCCGCCGGAACGCCGCTTCGGACGGGCCGCAGCCGGCCGCGTGGATGACCGTATGCGGCACGCCCAGCATGGCGCAGGCCTCGATGGAACGCTTTGTGGCCAGGATGAGCGCGTCGCGCGCCTCGCCTTCCTGAAAATGCACGCCGTCGGGCGAATGCGCCTGACAGAAATCGAAGCCGAACTTCCCGGCCGCCTCCAGGCTGTCCTCCACTTCCCTCTTCCAGCCGTCGCCGGATGAGATCCAGGGCGAACCCTTGTAGATCACCGAGTAAAACGACATGTCGATGTGTTTGAATCCCGTTTCGCTCATGGCTCCGAGCGGAGCGGCAATGCTGCGATCCTCGAAGTAATGCGTCAGGTCACCGGTTGTCGTCGCCAGTTTCATCGAATCCTCTCCCCCATCCTTTTTCAGTCTCAGAATTAATCCGCCGCGTTTTCAACCTGCGCCAGCACGGCGTCCAGGCTCGCCTCAAACGCGCGCGCGATGGCGGGCGCGCAGGCAGGGCCTACGGAATTTGTCTCCTCGTAGTGGTCTTCGCCCTTTTTGTCCATCGTCCTCTTCAGGTAAGGAGATTCTTCGTTCAGCAGAAAATCCGAGGGGGGAATAATATAACCCAGCTCGTCGTTCGCGAGGCCCACGATCAGCAGCTCGCTGACGCCGCGCTCTTCGGCGATTTCGCGCAGCGGGCGCGGATTTTCCCCCGAGGGATTCGCGTCCCCATACGAACCGCCGAGAACGAGCTCGGGGAAAATCTCTCCCGGGATCAGCGCCAGCGCGAGATCGTCCAGCATCAGAACGCTCAGCTCGGTCGAAACGCCAAAGCCCGTCTTGCTCTCCGCGAAAACCGCGCTGTGATTCAGTATGCCGAGCAGCTTATAGGTCAGAAACACCGGATTATCCAGCGGCACGACAAAGCTCTGCCGGTTCAGCGCCAGCCGTGGCTCGAGCGTTCGTTCCGTTTCCTCCGAAATGGATAAAGCGTACTCAGTCAGTTTTTCGGCCGTGACAGTCAGGTTTTTCACCGCGTCTGTGGCCACGTTCACCACGAACTCGCGGGTCATGATCAGTCCCCCGACCGCGCCGGGAAAGAACATCGCGTCGTCGCCTGTCTCTTCCGTCACGCGGTCGCACAGCATGCCGGGATAATCGCGGCTGAGCAGCGTATTCGAGCCGCGGAGCGATTCCGCGTGAGCGCCATAGAACAGAAGCCGAACGCCCGGGCCTTTTCCCCCGGGAATCAGGCGCAGCTGATACAGGTTTTCATCGTACACAAGCGGTATCCTCGAATCGCGGCACATACTCTTTGTCTCGGTCTGTCCGAAACGCGCCGTTCCGGTCTGCCGGTTCGCCGCGGCCTCGCGGGCCGCCTCGACAGCCGCGTTCACCAGCGCCTCCATGTAGGCCCCGTCCTTGCCGTTTGTGGCGACAGGCCCCCACAGCCCGAGCGTATCGGGCCCCGCGTGCGTGTGCGTGGCGTAAACGTTGACGGAACGGCAGCCGGGAATGTCCCCGAGCGCCGCGCGGATCGCGTCCACTGTGCCCCGATCCAGAGCGACGCAGTCGACGCCGATCAGCAGCACGCCGTCGCCGCCCGCGTCCAGCCAGAGGGCTCGGGCCTCGCAGTAATCCAGAACTCCCATGATCGTCACGCCGTTGTGGTATCCCGCGATATACAGCGCGCGATCCTGTTCGGGCAGGATCTGCCGCTTCGCGAAGCCAAACCGCCATACCGGTTCAGCCCCTTCCGCCTCTTCGGCGCGCGCGGTATTTCGCGGCGCGGCGCACCAGATGACGAGCAGCAGCGCAAGCGCCGCGAGAAAAACGCATCGCATATTCATCAGAACGCCTCCTTGCGGGAACAGTATGTCGAACGCTTCATAACGGGACGGGGCCCTGTTTTACGGCCGGTTCTTTCTCAGAAAGCGGCCGGCCCGCAAATCGGTCTGATCGCCGTCTGTCAGTGAAACGCCGCCGCCGATGAGCACATGCCGGACGCCCACGGACAGCTGAATGGGCTGTAGGTAAGTCGCGCGCGGCGCGATGGTCTGCGGATCGAACACCGTGATATCGGCCGTCATGCCGACGCGCAGACGCCCGCGGTTTGTCAGGCCGATCATGTCCGCCGGTTTCGAGGTGACGCGCCGCACCGCTTCCTCCAGTGAACACAGTCCATGCGTCCGGGCGAGTCGGAAAAACTCGGTCAGCGCGGCGTAGGAACGCGGATGGGGCCGGCCGGGAACCCGCGCGGGATCGCCGGAGAACGCCCGTCCATCGGAGCCTATACCTACGTCCTGCGCGAGGAAATACAGCATGTCTTTTTCGCTCATGACGAAGAATATGCAGTTCGCGCGGCCGCGGGTCCGGATCAGCACCTGCGCCGCCGCTTCGGCGTAATCGTCGGTATGCAGTATGTCTTCCGCGACCTGGCGCAGCGTCTTGCCCACGATGTCCGGCCAAAGGCCGTCGTCGTCGCTGAACAGGCAGGTCTCGGCGCGCTCTGCGTTGAAGTAATGCGCGCGGATGCCCTCGATC
>JAFZRB010000111.1 GCA_017620115.1 Clostridia bacterium
CGTGCAGCTGAACGCCGTCCCGCCCCTGCGACAAGTACCACCCGGTGCACACGTTTGTGGGGTTCGAGACCGTCCGCTCGCCCGCCGCGAAGCACACGTCCGCGTCGCCGCTGGCGTCCACCACCATGCGCGCGCCCAGCCCCACGCGGCCCGATTTGTTCTCCACAATCACGCCGTCTATATGGCGCCCCGTGCGCTTCACGCCCGCGAAGCGGCTGTCATAGAACAGGGTGACGCCCGCGGCGAGCAGCATTTCCTCCATGGCTATCATGAACGGCGCGGCCTCGAAATTCGTGCGGTATCGCGCCGTTTTCCGCGCCTCCGGATCGCCCTCCGGCGTCCGCCAGCAGGGAGGCAGGTTGCCGGGCGCGTACCTGAGCGAGGCCTTCAGCAGTTCCTCGCTGATGCCCGAAATCACCTGGCGGCCCCGCCCGTCGCAAAGGGGCAGGTAGATCACGATCAGTCCCAGCGTCGCCAGCCCGCCTAGCGCGTATTCCTTTTCGATGAGACAGGTCTTCGAGCCCTCGCGCGCCGCCGCCAGCGCCGCCGCGACGCCCGCCACGCCGCCGCCCACCACGCACACGTCGTATTCCCCGATGACGGGGATCGTGTTCGTTTCCGTCCAGACCATACAGACACTCCGTTTCATGATCGCTGATTGCAAATTGTCAATTCTCCGTCGTTTTCACCCGGATGGTGAACAGCCCGAAGGGCCGTGCGTCGAAGCTGATGCGCCCGTTCTCCACTGATAGCGGAGCGAGAGGCCGTTCGTGCGTGTCGCACAGCGCCGCCCCGATCGCGCCCTCAAGCGCGATGACCGTATTCCGCCCGTCGCCGGTCAGCTCCATGCCGCGCAGGATCAGGCCGTCGCCGTCTTCAGCCTGCTTCACGCCATACAGCTCGACGGAGCCGCTTTCCAGCCGCGCGAAGCTCTTTTCAAGCGGCAGCGCGCCGGGGTGCGCCGTATTCGTGACGCTGGCGATATGGCTCTGGAATGCCTGCGCCATGCGGATGAATGCCTCCGGTTTTCCCGATTCGGCCAGGCCCACGGCAAGCCCGAACGTGTGGACGCCCAGCTCGGGGTATTCGTCCGGATCGTAGGAGCTGCGGATGAGGGTGACGCCCATGGAGCCCACGTCGCCGCGGTAGCCGTATTTGCTGTCGCTCATCAGCGCCAGCCGGCCGCCGGCTATGAAGCGCAGGCCGGGCAGTTCCTGCCTGCTTGCCGGGCGCGTCAGGACGCCGCCGGGGATGTCGTAGAGGTATTCGCTCGCCTCGATATCGTCGGCCATCACGCGGAAGCTCAGCTGCGGAATGAGCTTATCCTTCGCGTTGCCCGGCTCGAGCCAGTGAACCTTCGCTTTGATGTCAACCCAATCCATGCCGTCGCGCAGGCCGATGGTGTAGGTGATCTCCGAGGAACGGCCGAACTGCGCGGTCGCCTCGAGTTCGTTGTATAGCGGCCCGCGCACGGTTCGCCTCATTCGGATGTTCTCAATGCGCCCGCCGCGCACATCCTCGCCCGTCACCCATGCCGTCATGCCGCGCGCGCCGTCCTCGATTGCGAAGCGGAAGCCGTCGATGATGTGCAGCTCCCCGCTCTTTTTTTCGGTCAGCATGATCGCGCCGAGGTTCACGGCCGGGTCGGCCTGCACGACGAGGCGATCGTTCTCGATGCTCCAGTCCTCGCCGCGCTCAACGCGCTGATCGTTGGGGCGGGGGATGGGCTCGTCGATGTCTTCCTTCGGCGCGACGACGCAGGTGGCGTAACCCATGGCGGGAACGGAAGCCTTTACCAGGAGCCGCGTGTAATCGTGACCCCAGTAGCTGTTATGCCCGCTCTCGATCACCTGGCAGGGCAGGGGAGCGCCCTGCGCGTCCCGCGCTTCGAGGCGGTTTTCATCGGCTTTCATGTCCCACACGGTCAGCTCGACCACCTCGCAGCGATCAAATGCGCAGCTGTTGAACAGATGGAAAACGCGCGTTTTGCCATGGCCGAATTCCACCGGCGCGGGGTCGACCGTCTGCTCCACATGGTATCCCACGCCCGCGCCCATGCTGATATCGTCGTCATAAGGCTGCGTGCGGATGGCTGATGTGTCGATCCGCCCGGCGATCGCGTTCATGGCCGCGCGGCGCGCGCTGTTGGCGGTCGCGTAAACCTGCTGATAAAGGCCCATGGCGTACTCGCGCGTGTCCGTGACGCCGGAGCCGGGCAGGATATCGTGAAACTGGTTGAACAGCACGCTGCGCCAGCCTTCCGCGAATTTGCCGGCGCGATAGGGCGCGCCGGCCGCGCGGCGGGCAAAGGCGCTGAGCTGCTCTGCCTCGGATAGAATGCGCTCGGCATAACGGTTGCCCTTTTTGATGCGTGTCTGCGTGGTATAGCAGCCCAGGAACAGCGCGTTCAGCTCGCGGTCAACCACGGGCACTTCGCCGACTGCCTTCGCGGCGCTCTCGAAGAATTTATGGAACGTGCCGAACTCGATCGCGGCGTAGATGGGCCACGACTGCATGTCGATGGCGCGCAGGATATCGCGTCTCGTGGGGCCGCCGCCGTGGTCGCCCACGCCGTAGACGCGCAGGGCGTACTCCACGCCGAATTTCTCGCAAAACTCAGGCGCGTACTGCGCGAGCTCGCCGTCGATGTCGCCGTTGTACCAGAATGGCTCGCAGTAGGAGAGTATCTCCGCGCCGGACGGCGCGCGCCAGCGGTACAGCGTATGCCCTTCAAGCCCGCGGCAGTGATAGTAGTACTTCACGCCCGCCTGACTGAGCAGCTCCGGCGTGTTCTGGTGATGGCCGAATGTATCCGGTTCAAAATCGACGCGGGAGGGCGTAAAGCCGAGGCTTTTCAGGTACGCGGCGGTGTAGAGGTGATGGCGGGCGACAGATTCGGCGTTCGGCATATTGCGATCGGCTTCGACCCAGGTGGAGGCGGTTACCTCCCAGCGGCCTTCCTGCGCGCGCCGGCGAATCTCTTCCAGCATGTCCGGGGCGAATTCCTCCACGATGCGGTATACCGACGCCTGGGACTGCGAGAACGTGAACCGGGGAAATTCATCCATCAGGTTCAGAACGGTGCGGAAGGTATCCAGCGTGACCTGCACGGTTTCGTCGTAGCGCCACATCCAGTTCATGTCGATGTGCGCGTGGCCGCACAGAATCAGCTTATACTTTTTGCAGTCGGCCTGCATGGGCATGAGCGTCCGCTCGATTTCGAGCGCCGCGGCGTCGGTGATCGCGCCATCGCGCGCCGCGATATCCGCCGCGCGTTCAATGGCCCCTTCGACCAGCGCCTCATGCTTTCCGCTCAGCGCCTGCGATACCCGCCTTGCGTAGCGCAGCTCGCTGCGCAGCCTTTCCCACATTTTGCCGCCCTTTATGTCGTTGATGCGCGCTAGGGCGCTGTCCAGTCTGCTCATGATTCCTTCCTCCGTTTCTCAGGGTACAGAGCCGCGGTCAGGCGGCGCTGTCAGTTCAAGCGATTACAGTATATCATATTTTCCGGACGCTTGTCACCGCATTTTGCATCTTTGAGAGGATAAATTGTTTTTTCGCGTTGCGCGCGGCTTCCGGGTGTGATATGATGTGGGGGAAACAGAGCGGCAAAAGGAGTGAATTGACATGAATATAGACGCCATCGTTGAAAAGATGGACAGAACCGTTCAGACGCACCGGCTGGCGGAAGGCGCGTACAGTCGCTATCTCTGGCAGAATGAGAAGAACAGCCGCAAGATGGGCGTGAACGAATACGGCTGCGCGGACGCGGCCAACATCCTCTATACCATCGGGCGCTTCGAGGGCGACCCGGAAAAGCGCGCATGCTGGGTTAAAACCATGCAGGACATGCAGGATCCCGAAACCGGCCTGTTCTACGAGGGCACGCATCACACCTTTCACACCACGGCGCATGTGGTGGCCGCGCTTGAGCTGTTCGACGCGCTGCCCCGCTATCCGCTCACGGCGCTGTTACCCTACCGCGATAAAGAAAAGCTGTACGACATGCTGGAAAATTTGAATTGGGCGGGCAAACCGTGGCCGCAGTCGCATCTAGGCGCGGGCCTGTTCGCGGCGCTGACCATCACCCGCTCGGTGGACGCCGAGTGGCAGAAATGGTATTTCGACTGGCTGCGCGAGCGGTGCGATCCGGTCACCGGCATCAGCTACGGCGCGCGGCTCGGCCATGACACGCTGGCGCATCACCTGTACGGCTGGTTCCACTACATGTTCAACCACGAGTACGCGCGCCGCGCCATGCCGTATCCGGATAAAATGATCGACAGCTGCATCGACATGTATGATAACGACGCGCTCGATCCATTGTTCGGCCGCCGCTGCGGCTTCTGCGAGATCGACTGGGTGTTCTGCCTGAACCGCGCCACGCGCCAGACGCCGCACCGCTTTTATGAGGCCAAGGATAGGCTGCGCGATTTCTCGAAAAGCTTTGTCGATTACCTCATGGCCGTGGACGAGGAGAAGACCGACGACTTCAACGACCTGCACTGCCTGTTCGGCGCGGTGTGCGCGCTGGCCGAGCTGCAGGCGGCTCTGCCCGGTGAGCTGGAGAGCACCGTGCCGCTCAAGCTGGTGCTGGACAGAAGGCCCTTCATCTGAAAAGACAGACAGAAAACAGGATTGCGGCGCAGCGCGCCGCAATCCTGTTTGATATAATCACCCGTTGATCAGCATACGCCCTGCGCCAGCATGGCGTCGGCCACCTTGACGAAGCCCGCGATGTTCGCGCCGACGACGTAGTCGCCCTCGTGGCCGTACTTCGCGGCGGCGGCGGCCATCTGACCGAAGATGCCCACCATGATCTGATGGAGCTTTCCGTCCACTTCCTCGAACGTCCAGC
The DNA here is from genome assembly GCA_017620115.1 of Clostridia bacterium. Classification (GTDB taxonomy): domain Bacteria; phylum Bacillota; class Clostridia; order Christensenellales; family Aristaeellaceae; genus Firm-10. Next base: position 4,859 of record JAFZRB010000111.1, read on the forward strand.
TCAGGCACTGGCTGTTCTGGCTCATCTCAAGCGCGGAGGTGGCCACGCCGCCCGCATTGGCCGCCTTGGCCGGGGCGAACAGCACGCCTGCGGACTGGAAGGCGTGGATGGCGTCCGGCGTGGAGGGCATGTTTGCGCCTTCTCCCACGGCGAACACGCCGTTCTTGATGAGCGTCTGCGCGTGCCCGAGCTGCAGCTCGTTCTGCGTCGCGCAGGGCAGCGCGATGTCGCAGGGCACGTCCCAGATGACGCCGTCCTCGTGGTACTCGGCGTTCGGGCGGTAGCTCTTGTACTCGCGCAGGCGCTTGCGCTCCACTTCCTTGATCTGTTTGATCGCATCGAGATCGACGCCGGCCTCATCGTAGATCCAGCCGGTGGAATCGCACATGGCGACGACCTTGCCGCCCAGCGCCGTGGCCTTTTCCGCCGCGTAAATGGCGACGTTGCCGGAACCGGAGATGACCACGCGCTTGCCGCTGAAGCTTTCGCCCTTGGTGGCCAGCATTTCCTTCATGAGATACACCAAGCCGTAGCCGGGGGCCTCCTTGCGGGCCAGAGAGCCGCCGTAGGTAAGGCCCTTGCCGGTCAGCACGCCCTCGTACAGGCCGGTGATACGCTTGTACTGGCCGTACAGGAAGCCGATCTCTCGCGCGCCTACGCCGATGTCGCCGGCGGGCACGTCGATGTCAGCGC
>JAFZRB010000112.1 GCA_017620115.1 Clostridia bacterium
GACGGTCTGGGCGTCGCTGCGGGCGTTCTGGAAGGAGGAGTCGCCGCCGCGGGCGATGAAGTGCTTCATGCAGGCCTCGGTGCCGCCCTCCACCTGGATGGCGTTGACTTCAGTCCTGGTCATGGTGCCGGCGTACTCGGGATCCTCGCCGTTCCAGGAGCCCAGCTCCTGGCTGGAGGGATGCAGCACCACGTGGATGCCCACCGCGCGGCTTTCAAGAGAATAGGCCGTCCACAGCTTCTCGGAGAGCTCGGGGTCGTTGGCCGCGCCGAAGGCGTCGTGGGCGGTGTCGATCATGCCGCCCCAGGCGTTGTACTGGCGGTCGTTGGAGATGACCACCGGGACGCCCAGGCGGGTGCACTCGGCCAGCGCCTGCATGGCGTTGTGATACACGATCTGCTGGGCCGGGGTGCCGTTGGTGTTGTCCAGATGGGTGGTGATGTTCAGCTCGTTCAGATAGTACCACATGGACTTGGTGGCGAAGGCGGGATTGGCCTGCGGGCCGTCGGCGGGCGTCTCAGGCGTGCCGTAGTCCGCTTCCAGGCCGAACATGTTGCCGCTGTCGGCAAAGTCCACGCCGGCGGGGTTGCCGCAGGTGTTCACATGGTAGAACAGGCCGGCGCGCTCCGCCAGGGTCATCTGGTCGTAGAGATCCTTCACGCGGTCTTCAACGTCCGCGCGCCAGTCCTCGTACACGTCCAGCTCGCCGTTGCCGTTCAGATCCTTGAACTGCAGGCCGTCCACGGTCAGGATCTCCGTGGTGCCGTTCAGGTAGCCCAGCTCGATCTGCTCGCCCTCGGCGGGGATGATCGCGATGGCCGCGTTGACCTCGTCGTAGCTGGAGAACGGCGCGGCTTTGCCGCCCTCCTCCGCTAAAGCGGTCACGCTGACGCCGCTCAGGAGCATCATGAGCGCCAGCAACAGGGACAGTTTCTTCATGGATACAAACCACCTTTCGTTGTATTGGAGATACCTTCTCCATTGCTCCCAGCATACCACCGCCGCGGCCCGCGCGAATGGGTAATTCCCGCACAAAAGCGCGGATAAACCTCGTCCCAAAGGCCAAAACAGGAAAATCCGGGCATGACGCTATAAAAAACCGGGCAGATCGCGTCGATCCGCCCGATATTCATCGATGGAGTTTTACTCGGCGAGGGTCACAGAGCCCCACAGGCTGGGATTGGTGTTGATCTTCTGGCTGCCGGTCCAGGCCATTTCCGGGATGTATTCGGTACCGGGGCAGGGATAGTCGATATCGGTGATGGCAAAGTCGCAGGAGAGCACGTCGCCCGCGGCGGGGGTATACTTTTCCAGCGAGCACTTCTTATCGCCGTTTTCATTCTCCTTGGACAGATCCGCCCAGGCGAACTTCGCTTCCCAGGTAAAGCCCGTGACGGTCATTTCCACGGCGCACTCATGATTGGGCAGCACGTTCTCGCCGCCGTCCATGCCCAGGCTCTTGAACCGAACGCTCTTAAAGACGTCCTTGGGCAGCATGGAACGGTCGATGGCGGTATCCATGGGTTCACCGTACTTGAGATGCTCGTCGGCGTTCATGACAAAGTAGATCATGAAATCGTTGGCGCCGTATTCGGTGCGGGCGGGATCGGCGGCGGGATCGGTGGAGATGAACAGGATGATATTGTCTTCGCCGTCGATGGGCAGCATTTCAATGGCGCCCAGAGGAGTATCTTCGTTGACGTCGGCGGCGATGTAGAGGTATTCTTCATCCCAGGACAGATAGAATTTGGCGGACAGGTCGTTGGCGCCCTTCCACATATGGGCGTCCTTGATGAGCTGGCTGGCGTCCTCCACCACGGCGGGGGAATCCAGGTTCCACTCGTCCAAGCTTCCGTCGATCACGACGCCGTTGGCCCGGTGGGCGGTGATGCCGGGGCGGGCGGTTTCCTCCGCCAGCGCGGGGGCGGTCAGCAGCAGGACGGCCAGGAGGCCGGCAATGAGCATCGTCAGTTTCTTCATGAGGTTTTGCTCCTTTCATCAGCGGAAGTTTTCCTTCTGCGCATTGATTTTGACGCCATCATCATAGCAGATTTATCCCGCCGGAAAGCAGGATATTCACACACACGGGCCGGGAAAATCCGACACATCGGTTTTATTCGGACAGGCCGAAACCGTCCTCCGCGGCGGCTGTATTCATGGGAATGTCCAGCTCGTTTTTAAGCCACAGGCTGCCGCCCACAGAGCCCACGATCTGCACGCTGTCCCCTTTGTCACCCGTGAACACGTTGCCCGTGATGCGGCTGAAGCCGATGTCCCGCAGGTACAGCGCGCAGCATTTCGTGCCCTCGAACACATTGTCCGCCATGTCGAACGAAGCGCCGCCGTAGGCCATCACCCCGACCCAGTTGTCCATGAGGGTATTGTGGATAAAGGATGTGGGCGTGGTATCCAGCCGCACGCCGCAGACGGTGCATTCCCGCGCCGCGCAGTCCGCCATCAGCACGTGGCCCTCCTTCTGAAGGTTGAAGCCGTTTTCGCAGCCGATGGCCTCGCAGCCTGTGAGCACGTTCCCGCTGCCCACCGCCATAAAGTAGCCCTGGCGGGTACCGGTGACGGTGCAGCCCATCATGGCGCTGTCCCGCATCATGGAAAAGAACAGCCCCTGTTCGCAGTCCGCAGCAGCGCAGTTTTCTACCAGAATATGCGCGCTGCCCCGCAGATCCAGGCCATGGTTGGTTTCCCTTGCGGAGCAGTCGATCAGACGTCCGCCGTCGCACTTCGCCACGTAAATGCCGAACACCCCGCAGCGGTTCGCCGTACAGTTTTCCACTAAGACGTTCTGATCGTAGGCCAGCACCATGCCCATGGAGCAGTCGGACACGTCGGCGCCGCGCACGATCACTTCATCGCATCCGCAGCAGATGATCTCCCCGGCGTCCGCGGGCGCAGTGACGGAAGGCAGCGATGCCGCGTAGAAC
>JAFZRB010000113.1 GCA_017620115.1 Clostridia bacterium
CGTGAACGACCGAGTGAGGCAGGCGGTCGAGGAAACCCGCGGCCTGGTGCTCAGCGCGGGCGGCGAGCTGCCCTACGCCTGGTTTCACGCCCATTCCGGCGGCATGACCGAGCTGCCCGTGGAGGGGCTCAGCTTTGAGGGCGGCAATCCCCCGTACGCGCAGATCGTCGAGTCGCGCGATTCCGACAGCGCCCCCACCAGCGTGAAGCACTGGACGGCGAGCTTCTCCGCAGACGAGGTTGCCGAGGCGGCGAGAAAGACCGGCGCGGAGATCGGCTCAACCATAACCTCGATCGCGCTGGGCCGCAGGGGCGAATCCGGGCGCACCGTCGTATTCCTCATCAACGGACAGGAGGTATCCGCGCCGAACCTGCGCGTCAACCTGGACAGCACGAAGCTGAAATCCACGCTGCTGGACTCTGTGAAGCTGGAGAACGGCAGGGTGACGTTCGAGGGCAGCGGCTACGGCCACGGCGTCGGCATGAGCCAGTGGGGGGCCTACGCGTTGGCCGGGGAAGGCAAGACCGCCGAGCAGATCGTGGGCTACTACTTTAAGGACGTAGACGTGGTTCACGCCTGGTAAACCGCACATTCCTGCAATATCTCATCAAATTGTTCGTCTATAAGACGAATGTTATGTAAAATAGCGCCGAATCGCTTGTGATCCGGCGTTTTTTTTGCTATGATTATCGTGGTATCAACAAGAAAGCACGAACATCCCGCGGGATGGAGCACCATAAAGGAGTGACACACATGGCGCACTGCGCAATAGTCGGCATCAACTGGGGCGACGAGGGCAAGGGCCGCATGGTCGATTACCTCGCGGAGAGCTACGACGTGGTGATCCGCTACCAGGGCGGCAACAACGCCGGCCATACCGTCGTGAACGAGCTGGGCGAGTTCAAGCTGAACCTGCTCCCCTCCGGTATCTTCCGTCCGGAAAAAATCAACCTGCTCGGCGCGGGCACAGTCGTCGACCTGAAGCACCTGTGCGGCGAGATCGAGCGCGTACGTGCGGGCGGCGTGACCATCACGCCCGACAACCTCAAAATCTCCAACCGCGCCATGATGGTGCTGCCCTTCCATCCGCTGCAGGACAAGCTGGAGGAGCAGCGTCTGGGCAAGGACAGTTACGGCTCGACGCAGCGCGGCATCTCCCCCATCTATGGCGACAAATACATGAAAAAGGCTCTGCAGATGGGCGACCTCCTGCATCCCGAAACGCTGAAAAAGCACCTGCGCAAACTGATCGACTGGAAGAACGCCGTGTTTTCGCAGGCCTACGGCCAGCCCCCCATCAGCTTCGACGAGACCATGGCCTGGATCGACGAATACGGCTCGCAGCTCATTCCCTACATCGTGGACGCTGGCGAGCTGCTCGAAATCGCTCAGGACGCCGGCAAGCGCTTCCTGTTCGAGGCGCAGCTGGGCGCGCTGAGGGACATCGACTACGGCATCTACCCCTTCACCTCCTCATCCTCCCCGCTGGCGGCTTACGCGCCGTGCGGCTGCGGCTTCCCCTCGGCGAAAGTTGAACGCGTGGTGGGCGTGGTGAAGGCGTATTCCACCTGCGTCGGCGAGGGTCCGTTCGTGGGCGAACTGGGCGGCGATGCGGCGCATGACCTGCGCGAAGCCGGCCATGAGTACGGCGCGGCGACGGGCCGCCCGAGGCGCGTGGCCTGGCTCGACCTGGTCGCCACCCGCTACGGCGTGAAGCTGCAGGGCGCGACCGAGCTGGCCTTCACCAAGCTGGACGTGCTGAGCTACCTCAAAGAGATTCCCGTGTGCGTGGCCTATGAAGTGAACGGAAAGCGCACGGACCGCTTCCCCTACACCCCCGAGCTTGACGCTGCCGCGCCTGTCTACGAGACTCTGCCCGGCTGGAACTGCGACATCAGCGCCTGCCGCTCCTTCGACGAGCTCCCCAAGGCCGCGAGAGATTATGTGCTCTTCGCCGAAAAGGCGCTGGGCTGCCCCTTCACGTTCGTATCGGTCGGCGCGGAGCGCGATCAGCTGATTCTCCGGTGAAGGGGATAGAGCCATGATCCATTCGTTTCTTATGATCGGCCAGTCCAATATGGCGGGCCGGGGCGATATCGGCGATGTGCCGCCGATCGCCAATCCCGCGCTGAAGGTGCTGCGCAACGGGCGCTGGCAGCGCCTGTTCGTGCCCGTAAACCCGGATCGTCCTTTTTCCGGCATCAGCCTGGCGGAGAGCTTCGCTGACGCCTACCAGCGCGACCACGGCGTGGATGTGGGGCTGATCCCCTGCGCCGACGGCGGCACGCGCATCGACCAGTGGCGGGAGGGCGGCCTGCTCTTCGACCACGCGGTGATGCAGGCCCGGCTGGCGGAACGCACCTCCACCATCGCGGGGGTACTGTGGCATCAGGGCGAATCGGACAGCGTGCCGGCGCTGTGGCCGTCCTATGGCGAAAAGCTGGAGGCGTTCTACGCCGCGCTCATACGGGCGCTGAAATTGGAGGACGTGCCCTTCCTGGCGGGCGGTCTGGGCGACTACCTGGCGGATAACCCCGCGCTGAAGGATCATTTCCACGACGTCGACCGGCAGATCGAAGCCTTCGCCCGCGTCCATCCCATGACCGCATACGTTTCCGCCAGCGGGCTGCCCGGACGCCCGGACAACCTGCACTTCAACGCCCCGGCGCTGCGCGAATTCGGCCTGCGCTATTACGAGGCGTTCAGAAAGCTGGAGCGCGGCGACAAAGTCTTCGCCGAAAAGCCCCGCGAGGACGACGCGCTGCGCACGGACATCGACAGCCTGTAACTTTCACGACACGACAGGAGGAAGCTGCATGAGCAACACAGCCTACGAGACGCCGCTGGGCAGCCGCTACGCCAGCCGGGAAATGCTCTATCTCTTCTCGCCCGACCATAAATTCACCACCTGGCGAAAGCTGTGGATCGCGCTGGCCGAGACCGAAAAGGAGCTGGGCCTCAACATCACGCAGGAACAGATCGACCAGATGAAGGCTCACGTGGACGACATAGACTACGAAAACGCCCGCCGCCACGAGGAGCGCGTGCGGCACGACGTGATGGCCCACGTGCACGCCTACGGCGACGTGTGTCCCGATGCGCGCGGCATCATCCACCTGGGCGCGACCAGCTGCTACGTGACCGACAACACCGACATACTCATACTGCGCGACGGCCTCGCGATCATCCGCAAAAAACTGCTCGAGACGCTGCGCCGCCTACGCGCGTTCGCGCTGGAGTACAGGGACATGCCCACGCTGGGCTTAACGCACCTTCAGCCCGCGCAGCTGGTCACGGTGGGCAAGCGCGCCGCGCTGTGGATGCAGGATCTGCTGATGGACGTAAACGACCTGGACGACGCGGCGGCCTCCCTCAAAATGCTGGGCAGCCGCGGCACCACCGGCACGCAGGCCAGCTTCATGGCGCTGTTCGATGGCGACGAGGATAAAGTCAAGGCGCTGGATCAGCGTATCGCCGAAAAGATGGGCCTGCCGCGCGTGTTCCCCGTGTCCGGCCAGACGTATCCTCGCAAGGTGGACAGCCGGGTGCTTTCCGTGCTCTCCGGCGTGGCGCAGAGCGCCTACAAATTCGCGCAGGACCTGCGGCTCCTGCAGCACATGCGCGAAATTGAAGAACCCTTTGAGAAGAACCAGATCGGCTCCTCCGCCATGGCCTACAAGCGCAACCCCATGCGCTCCGAACGCATCTGCGCGCTGAGCCGCCACGTGATGGCGCTTTCGCAGGACACCGCCATGACCGCCTCAACGCAGTGGTTCGAGCGCACGCTGGACGATTCCGCCAACCGCCGCCTGAGCCTGCCCGAGGCGTTTCTCGCCACGGACGCCGTGCTGGAGCTGTACGCCAACATCGCCTCCGGCATGGTGGTATACCCGAAGATGATCGAACGGCACATCGACGAAAATCTGCCCTTCATGGCCACCGAGAACATCCTCATGGAGGCCGTGCGGCTGGGCGGCGACCGGCAGGAGCTGCACGAGAAGATCCGCGTGCACTCGCAGGCCGCGGCGGCGCGCGTCAAGGCCGAGGGCCTGAACAACGACCTGCTCGACCGCATCGCCGACGACCCCGCCTTCCCGCTGGATCGCGGCAGCCTCTCCGGCCTGCTGGACGCGAAGCTGTATATCGGCCGCGCCCCGCAGCAGGTGGAGGATTTCATTTCGGAGTGCGTCAACCCGCTGCTGGAAGGAGAGGCGGCGCAGGACATCGGCGATATCCGCGTGTGATTCTCCCCAGTAGACAGACAGGGCGGCGCAGTTCATTCCGCGCCACCCTGTTTATTATTCGTCTTTGTTTCCAAACAACTCCTCCACGATCTCCATCGCCTTTGGCAAATGCTCTCCGGCCACGAAGAAGCGATAGCGCTCCGTCATGAATCCCGTCCGCGCCGCCATGCCCGCCCCCATCGCGCCCTGCTGCAGGAAAGGAATCCCCTCCTGTTTGAGCACATCGGCCAGCATGCCGGCCCATACGGCGTCCTTCTCCACAAGGAAACACGGCTCTTTCATAGCATCATCCTCCCAGAACAGTTCGTCCAGCGATTTTCCCAGGACGCGGCAGATGGCCTGGCACAGTCTGATGGTCGGATTGTAATCGCCCTGCTCGATGGCGTTCATCGTCTGCCTGGATACGCCCACCGCCTCGGCCAGCGCCTTCTGCGACATGCCAAGCGCCGCGCGCGCCGCCCTGATTCTCAAGTTTTTCGCGATAGCGATCACCTCCCAGCCATATAATAATATATAATTGACTTTATGTCAAGTATATATTACTCTTTCAAGAGGACGGAGAATTCCCTGTGATGACAAAGGCGCGGAGGATGCGGCTTCATCCCCCGCGCCTTTTGTCGTTTCTATTTCTCTTTTCCTGTTCTCCGGATGATTTCGATAGCGACAAACACCACACCCACGAGCTCGAGCAGTGTAAACAGCGCCACGCTGGGCGTTAGACAGCCTTCGGCCCGGATCATGTTCAGCATGTTCAGAAACAGAGCGGCGTCGATACCGACCACGATCAGCGCCTTGTTCCTGCTTCCGATCAGCCGCTTCACCGGCCTCGCGTGAACCAGCGCGGGCAGGAACGCCACGGCCAGGCCGAACAGCGTGGCGCTGGAGGCGACCCAGAACCATGTGCCGCGGACGTACACGTTCACCACGAACAGCAGCAGCATGAGACTGGCCGTGAAGGCGCAGAACGTCCAGAACAGCTTGTCCTCCCGCACAAGGATCGGCACGGCGATCACCGACGCCAGAACCACTAGGGAGGCCAGCACGATGTAGATCCAGTCGGTCTGCAGGCTGAACAGGAAGCTCTTCATCAGGATCAGCGCAAGGGGAATCATGATCGCCGCCGCGACAAGCGACCCCACTGCCGCGGAGCGCCGCCTGAACTGCTTCACGGCGTATTCGAGAACGCCGCTCTTCTCGCGTTTCAGGTCGCTCTCGACCTCCGTCGCGCGAAGATCGTTCAGCATCTCGCGGCAGGATTCGCACTCCTGCAGGTGCTCCTTCACCAGCTCGCCGCTCTTCTCGCTGCACGCCTCGTCCGCATAGAGCGGCAGCAGATCGCGGATCACGTCGCATTCCATTTTCATTGATCGCACATCCTTTCCTGTAACCTGAGCTTCGCCCGGTGATAGGTGACACGGGCCCAGTTTTCCGTCTTGCCGAAGATGGTTCCGATCTCCCGGAAACCCAGTTCGCCGAACACCCTCAGCTCGAACACTTCCCGGTACGGCTCCTCCAGCGCGTGGAGCGCGAGGTGAATGCGGAAGGAAGCGTCACGGTCGACGGCCGCCTGCTCGACGCTCCGGCCCGGATCGGGCAGCTCGTCGGGCAAAGCGTCGCGCCGGCCCTCGCGCCGTCTTTCATCCAGCCAGATATTTCTGGCGATGGCGCACAGCCACGTCACCTCGTCCGCTTCGCCCCGGAAGCCGCTCCGCTTCGAAAACGCCCGGAACATGGCCTCCTGCGTTACCTCTTCCGCCTCAGCCCGGTTGCCCGCCAGCGTCATGGCGTAGGAGAACACGCGCATGTATTGGGTTTCGTACAGCTTCTCGTTCTGGTCGTGAGCCACGCGCTTTCCTCCTTTCAACCGGTCTCGCCGATTAGACGGGCAAACGCCGCGTTCGTTACAGTTAAGTTTTTATGAACCGCAATATTCATGCGCAATTCGTCAAATCCGCCTTGACAGAAACGCGCCGCACAAGTATATTGAATATGAAATCCTTTTGTTTACCGGGAGGCAAGCCATGCTGCATCATGTTTACAATTTCATCGCCGGCGTCGTGTTCGGGCTGGCGAACGTCATTCCAGGCGTGAGCGGCGGCACCATGGCCGTCGTGTTCGGCGTGTACGAGCGCCTGATCAACCTCATCGCCAACCTGCGTTCGAAGTGGCGCGGCGAACTGCCCTTTATCCTGGCGTTCGGCGGGGGCGCGGGCGTCGGCATACTTGCCTTCGGCAAGCTGATGAAATGGATCCTGCAAAACCACGCCGCCGAGGCCAACGCCTTTTTCATCGGCGTGATCCTGGGCAGCATTCCCATTCTCGTGGGCTTCGCCTTCAGAAAGACGAGCGAACGCACCGGCAAGAGCAAATGGGTTTTTGACGCGGGCAACATCATTCCCATGCTCGTCACCTTCGCCATCATGATCCCCATGGCGCTGGCGGGCGACGGCAGCGAAGCCAAAAACGCCGCCGCCGCGGTCGAAGTGACCGGCTTCAGCCTGCTGAACACGCTGCTCTATATGATCTACGGCGTCATAGCCGTGGCCACGATGATCATTCCGGGTATCAGCGGCTCGTTCGTGATGCTGCTCATCGGCTTTTACGGCACGATCATCGCCGCCGTGGCCGACCTGAACCTCCTCGTACTCATCCCCTTCTTCATCGGCTGCGTGATCGGCCTGTTCACCGTTGCGAAGCTCATCAAATGGCTGCTCAGGAAGTATCCGCGCCCCTCCTATTCCGCCATTCTGGGCTTTGTGCTGGGCTCAATACTGTGCATCTTCCCCGGCTGGAGCCAAATGCTGGCCTTCTGGCCCATACTGATGGTGATCGTGGGCTTTACAGCCATGACGCTGTGCAGCCGCATTTCCGAGTGAGGACGTCTGTTATGCCCATCAAGCTTATCGGCCTCGACATCGACGGCATGCTGCTGAACAGCCGAAAGCAGCTCACGTCGCGCACGCGCTCGGCCCTCGAAGCCGCGGCGCGGGCGGGCATCCGGATCGCCTACCTCACAGGGCGGCCGCTGCACGGCGTGACGGAGAACATCCGCCACGCCGCCGTCAGCCACATCGTTTCCTCCAACGGCGCGGCGACGCACGACGCGGCCACCGGCGCGCTGCTGCGTGGGCGCTATATTCCCAAAGACGCCGCGCGCGCCATCGCGGCAGCGGCAGCGGCGCTCGGGCTGGACTGCACCGTGTTCATCGGTGGGCTGGGCTACTGCGAACCCCGCTTCTACGACGCGTTGATGGAGCAGTACCGGATTCGCGGCAACCTGACTTACGGCCTGGCCAGCCGCCGCCGGACGGAGGCGCTCCCCGCTCTGATCGAGGGGGACGCGCACGGCGTCGAAAACATCTGCGTCGACACCAACGAGGAAAACGCGCACCGCGCCATGGCCGCGGAAATGACGCGGTGGCCCGGGCTGCGCGTCGTGACCACGCGCGGCAACAACGGCCTGAACATGGAGATCGGCCACCCCGAGGCGGACAAGGGCCTGGCCTTCCTCGACCTGGCGCGTTCCCTCGGCATTGCCCGCGAGGAGACGCTCGCCGTCGGCGACGACGGCAACGACCTGGGCCTGCTGCAGGCCGCGGGCATGGCCGTGGCCATGGGCAACGCCACGGACGAGGTGAAGCGCGCCTGCGCCCGCGTCGTCGCCGACAACGATCACGACGGCGTGGCGGAGCTCATCGGAGAAATACTGGCCGGCGCGTCAGAACAGCGTCACGGGGCATTCTGAAAGCGCCAGGCATCCCTTTAGGCCGCCGATCAGCATAATGCCGGGAACAAAGCACTCCTTCATATAGTCGTTTATATCCAGCGTCCTGCCTTCAAGACGCGCCCTGCCGACGCCTTCGAGCAGCGGCAGCGCCATCGCTGACGCGCGCGCCGCGCAGCCTTCCGCCCACAGCTCCGTTTCCCCGGAACCGCGCCGCGCGACCTGCCACAGAAGCGCGACATCCTGCGCCTGATACGCCGCGTCCGTATAGTGGAACGTCGTATAGTACCGCTGTCCGTGTTCGCCGCGGATCTGGCGCGGTGAGCCTTCAACCTCTCCCGTCATGAACAGATCGCCGCTCACGACGGCGCAGCCCTCCGCGAGCAGCGCCTTCGCATCATCCGACAACGCGCAGTCCTTGCCCGCGCCGGACAGCATCAGGCAGGTCCGGCCCCTCCAGCGCTCCGGCGTGATACGGACGAACGGGATCTGCTCGCCGCGTGTCGACGTGATCACGCTGCGCTCCGTTTTCAGGCCCTCCGCTTCTTCGCAGAAGCCATCGGCAACGACGGCGCGCGCGCCGCATACGCCCGTGATCCAGCGCAGCATTCTGCGCTTTTCGTCCGCGGTCAGCGCCGCGACGGCGCGCTTCCGTTCAGCCTTCTGCGCCTCGAAGTACGCCTCGTCGCCGCGCGGCTCCATTCCCGAGCCGCCGTCATTCTGGGGAAACCACGTGAGAACGCCGGTATCGAAGGGCGGAACCGCTTCCTCCTCCCAGTCGACGTCCTTCCCCATCAGGTAATGCGCAAAAAAGCGATAGACCTGGCGGCGCGTCCTGGCGTTGTACTGATGGCCTGCGGCCTGATAGTAATGCCAAACATTCCCTTCAGCGCCGTAGTGCCTGTACGCCTCCAGAACGGCCGGGTATTCCTCGGTCTCCTGGCACTGCGTCCAGTCGCCCGTCGAACCGGCCAG
>JAFZRB010000114.1 GCA_017620115.1 Clostridia bacterium
GGCCGGCGTCGGCATACGGTTCTGTTCAGAATGGCGGCCGCGCCGTCGAACAGGCGTCCCAGAGCATAGGTGAAGCGGTTGCCCACCGGTACGGCCCCGCGCTTTTTCCGCCAGCCGAATACGCCCCGCCATAAGCCGAGCACGAACATGTCCCCGACGCTGTCTGCCAGGCGCGTGAAGAACGTAGCGGCGCGCATGATCGCCTCGCGGATGACATCCAGAAGGACGTCGGCTGCCCGCGAGAAGAATCCGGCGAGGGCGAGAATGACCGCCCTCGCGGCATCCGCCAGACGGTCGATCACGCCGCACAGCCCGGCAAGCGCGCGAAACAGCGCGGACGCAAGCGGGTTCAGGGCGTCGGCCGCCAGGGCTATGCCATCGAAAAGCAGGGGAAAGAGCCGCGTGAGCAGCGGGCGGTAGAAGAGCTCTTCGAGGTCAAGCCATTCCGGCCAGCGGTCGACGTAGACCTTCGCGCCGTCCTTCCGCTTCTCCATAAGCGGTCCGCGCACCACGAAGACATACAGCGCCGCGCCGATCAGCAGCGATTCGGCCGCGCCGATCAGGTTCGCGCCGGAAAAGTAGGTGAGCGTCTCATGCGGGCCCTCGCTGCGCATGAAGCCCTGCATGAGCCGGGCCAGCCCCTGCATGAGCCGGTTTGAGAATATGCCCAGCACGGGCAGCAGCGCGCCGCTCGCCACGAGCGCCAGCGCGGCGGGTAGCGGCATGCGGCCCATGGCGTCGAAGCGCTTCTGCGTTTCGGCGTCGTTCTTTTCCCAGAACAGCGCGACGTACAGTTTGGTCATATAGGCCGCGGTCATGCCGCCCGTGAAGAGGAACAGGAGCTCGACGGCCTTATAAGGCGCCCAGAGCCCGCCGCTTTTCTGAAGCAGCTCCACGTATTCCAGAATCGACTCGTGAATGAGCGATTTGCTCACGAAGCCGTTCCAGAGCGGCATACCGATGATGCCCAGATAGCCCATCAGGAACGCGAAATGCAGCGCGGGCCTGCCGCGACCAAAGCCGCGTATGTCGTTCAGGTTCAGCTTGTGCAGAGACATGTACACCGCGCCGGCGGCCATGAACAGATCCAGCTTGATGAGCGAATGGTTCACCATATGCAGAAGCGCGCCATGCGCGGCCAGGCCGTCATGATGCCCCAGAAGGTTCGCCATGCCGACGCCCACGAGAACAAACCCGATCTGCGACATGGAGGAGCAGGCCAGCGTGCGCTTGAGATCCACGGAAAACAGCGCCAGCAGCGCGCCTACGAACATAGTCACGACGCCCAGGGTCAGCATGGCGTTGCCCCAGGCCGCGTCACGCGGCAGGATGTTCGCCGACACGGCCAGCACGCCGAAAACGCCGGTCTTCGTGAGCACGCCGGACAGCAGCGCGCTGGCCGGGGCGGGAGCCACAGGATGCGCCTTCGGCAGCCAGATGTGCGCGGGAAACGCGCCTGCCTTGGCCGCGAAACCAACCGTAACGAGCGCGGCGATGAGATACAGGGAGCGTTTGTCCTCCGCGCCCGCGCAGGCTGCCCATATTTCATCGAATTCCAGCGTGCCGATGCGGCTGTACAGCAGGAACAGACCCATCAGCGTGACCATGCCGCCGATGACCGCCACGGCCAGATAGGTTTCCGCCGCGCGCATGGCCGCGCTCTTCTCGTCGTGCGCCACCCAGGCGTAGCTGGTGAGCGACATGATTTCAAAGAAGACGAACGCCGTGTAAAGGCTGGCGGAAAGGAATACGCCGCAGGTCGCGCCCAGTGTGAGCAGGGTAAAGAGATAATAGCGGTTCCGGTTGCGGTAGTGCGAGGCGAAATAGGCCGGCGCGAACAGGGCGCTGGTCATGAACCACATGAAGGCCGCGACGAGCGCGTAAACCGCGCGGAAGCCGTCCAGCCTGAAATGCAGCCCCAGCCCGCAGAAACCATCCCAGAAAAACTCCGCGCTTCGCCCGTGTAAAACAGCCGCGAACAGCCCGACCGCCACGCCCAGCTCCGCCGCGCACACGGCAAAAACGGCCATGTCGCGCGCGCGTTTGCTGAACCGGCCGATGGTATAGCAGGCAATCGCCCCGATCATGGGAAAGAGCGCCATGAAAAGCAGTGTGATGTTTCCCCGCATTCGCCCTTCCTCCTTCAATAGAGCCCGGCCGCCACGCCGTTCAGGAAGCGGACCAGCGGAACGGAAGCGACGCCCAGTATCACGACGACGGCGGTCAGGACGGCCAGCGGCAGCTTCATCCGCCAGCCCGGATCGAGACAGCGGGCCGGAATCTCCGCGGAATCGCCCGGCGGCATGAAGACAGCCGTCACCGCGATGGTGAGCAGATATACGGCCGTGAGCACGGCGGAGACGATCAGCGCGGCGATGCCGATATACGCCCAGAGGTCGCCGGCCTCCGCCGCGGCCGTTGCGATGTTCCATTTGCTCACAAAGCCCACAAGCGGCGGTATGCCCACCAGCGCTATGGAGACGATGGTGAACACGGAGAAGGTGAACGGCATCGACCGGCCGCAGCCGCGCAGTTCCTGAACATAGGCGCGGCCCGTCTGCACCATGACGGCGCCGACGCAGGAGAACAGCGTGAGTTTCATGACGCCGTGGAACAGCATGTGCGAAAGGCCGCCCGCGAGGCCGGCGGGGGTCATCAGCGCCGCGCCGAACACCACGTAGCTCAGGTTGCTCACCGTGGAATAAGCCAGCCGCCGTTTGATGTGCTGCTCCTTCACGGCCATGGCCGAACCGAATACGATGGTGAAAGCCGCCAGCCCCATGGCGACTTCCTGCGCCCATGTGCCGCGCAGGAAGTCCGTGCCGAAACTGTAATAGATCACGCGGATGATGGCGAACGCGCCCGCCTTGACGACGGCGACGGCGTGCAGCAGCGCCGTGACGGGCGTGGGCGCGACGGAGACCGTAGGCAGCCAATGATGCAGCGGGAATACGGCCGCCTTTACGCCAAAGCCCACGAAGGACATTACGAATACGGCCAGCAGAAGGTCTTCATGGCCCCGGACGCGCTCCATATCAAGCACGCCGCCGTAGACGAACTCCGTGGCGGGGTTTTCGCCATAGGTGAGCACAAAGATCATGCCGATAAAGGCCAGCGCCGCGCCGCTGATGGAATAGTACAGATACCAGCGTCCGGCGTGGATGGAGGTGGCGTCCATCTTGTGCAGCACGAGGGGCAGCGTGACCAATGTGAGCAGCTCATAGAAGGCGTACAGCGTGAACAGGTTGCCGCTCAGCGCGATGCCGGCTGTGACGCCGTAGCTCATCAGGTAGTAGGAGAAGAAGGCGTTCTCGCGCTCCTCATGCTCCATGTACTCGAAAGCGTAAAGCGTGGCCAGCGGCCACAGAAAAGCGATCAGCCCGCCGAACACGCGCGCCGGGCCGTCCACGCGGAACGCGATGGTCAGATTCTCCGTGAGGCGCAGCACGCTCAGGCTCATGCCCTGGCCGCGCGCGACGAGCCAGCCCAACACCGCCGAAGCGGCGAGCGTCGCCGCGCCTACGAAAAGCGAACGGGCCGTGCGCGATCTGAAGCGGAAAAGGGCTGTGCACAGGCCGCCCGCGAGCAGTATGAGAACGGGAAAAAGCAGTATCATGGCTTTGTCCTTCCTTGAACGGCCGTTACATCAGCAGGGCGGAGATGCCCTCGCCGGCGCTCACCAGAGCGCCCGGGAACATGCCCAGCAGCAGCGCCGCCGCGGCGAGTATCAAAAGCGGAACGAGCATGACAGGGGAGGGCTCCTTCTTCTCAAGCGCGGCGTAGTCGAAATCATGGCCGGGGAAAAAGCCGCGAATGGTAATGGGCAGCAGATATCCGGCGGTGAGGATGGCGCTGGCCAGCAGCACGCAGGGCGCGATCCAGCTGAAGGCCGTCTCGCCCAGCCTGAGCGCGCCGCCAGCCAGATACCATTTGCTCACAAAGCCGCATGTGGGCGGTATGCCGATCAGGCCTGCCGAGACGATGGTGAAGCACCATATGACGACGGGCATTTCCTTGCCGATGCCGCGCAGCTCCTCAACGCGCGTTTTGCCGGTTTTCGAGATGATCGCGCCGGCCGACATGAACAGGGTGTCCTTGATGACCGAGTGGAACACGATATGCAGAAGCGCCCCCACGAAGCCCATGGGATTGAGCGTTGAAAGGCCGGTCAGCACGTAGGAAACCTGGCTCACGGTGGAATAGGCCAGCCGCTTCTTGAGCACCGGCTCGCGGTAGGCCAGCATGGATCCCATGAACACGGTGATGAGCGCCAGCGTCATCCAGGCCGTCTGGATCCACGTGCCGCGCACGAACTCCGCGCCGGCCAGGTAGTATACCACGCGGATGATGCCCAGTACGCCCGCCTTGGTGATGACGCCGGACAGAACCGCGCTGGCCGGAGCCGGGGCCGCCGGGTGCGCCGTGGGCAGCCAGCCGTGCAGCGGAAACATGCCCGCCTTCACGCCGAAGCCCACGATCATGGCGAACACGCCCCAGCGCATGAGCTCTTCATGCCCCGCCATGGACTCCTCCGTGAGCACGCCGCCGGGCGTAAAGGCGATGGTTGTGCCGTAGCGGAAGAAAAAGAAGATGCCCAACAGCGCCAGCGACGCGCCGAAGATGGAGTAGAGCAGGTATTTGATGCCCGCCGCGATGGCTTCTTTGCTCATTTCATGCAGCACCAGCGGCAGCGTCATCAGCGTCATCAGCTCGTAGAACATGTACATCGTGACGAGATTGCCGCTGAAGCTCAGCCCGATCAGTACGCCGAGCGAGATCAGGTAGAACAGGTAGAAGCGGTTTTCGTTCTCCTCATGCTGCATGTACTCGAACGAATACACGCCCACTACCGCCCACATGCAGGCGATGAGCAGCGCGAACAGCTTTGAGACGCCGTCCACATGGAAGTAAACCGGAACGTTTTCCGTGATCTGCCACAGCACGAATTCTTCGCTTCCGATGGTCACGGCGAGCAGGGTCAGCAGCGCGTTCAGAATGAGCGCCGCGCTGACGATCGCGTTGCGGGTTTCGCGCTTATCGGTTTTCCAGGCGGCAATACCGGCCAGCATGGGCAGGATGACCGGCAGCAGAAGCATGATTTGCATGGGATATGTCTCCTTTCAAAAATCCGCGAAAGCGTTCCGGCTTACGCGAACAGCCTCAGCCCCGTGCGGATCGCCTCGATAATGGGCTGGGAAAACGTGCCCAGCGCGAAATTGGCGGCGACCAGGCAGACCATCGCGAGCGCGAAACCGGAGGATGGCTTATACCGCTCCGCCGGCGCGGGCGACTCAGAGGGACGATAGAGCGTGATGACCGTTTTCAGGAAATAAATCGTATTGAGGATGGTGCTGGCGGCGAGCACGAGCAGCACGACGACCGTTTCAACCGGCCTCATCAGCATGTCCGCCTTGGCGAAATACAGCTTGGAGATGAAACCGCCCAGGAACGGAATGCCCACCATCGAAAACGAACCGACCGAGAAGGCCACGCCCGCGATGGGATTCCGGTAGCCGCTGCCGCGCAGGTCGCGGAACATCTTGCTGTCGCCGGATACCCAAACCAGGCCGTTCGTGGAGAGGAACAGCATGGATTTGCCCATGCCGTGCACGAAGATGTGGAATACGGCGGCCACGATGCCCGCCTCCGCGCCCATCCCGATGCCCATGAAGATGTAGCCGATCTGGGCGACGGAGGAGAAAGAAACCATGCGGCGTATGTCTTTCTCGCGAATGGCGCTGAGGGATCCCATGATGATGCCCACCAGACCGAACACAAACAGCACGTTGTTGACGCGCATGCGGTTGATCACGTCTAGCCCGAACACGCGGTAGAAGATTTTGATGAGCAGCACGATGTAGCCCTTGGAGACGAGGCTGGAAAGCACGGCGGAGGAGGTCGGCGTCGAGTAGCCGTAGGCGTCCGGCAGCCAGGTATGGAAGGGGAACAGCGCGCTTTTGATGGCCAGTCCCAGGCTCATCAGCGTCGCGCTCACGGTGAGCACGTGGGGCAGCGCGCCGTCCGCGGTGATCCGGGTGACCTGCTCGTGGATATTGCTCATCAGCAGGTGGCCGGTCAGGTCGTAGAGGAAGCTCAGCCCCAGCAGGAACAGTCCGCTGCCCATCAGGTTCATGATCATGTAGCGCGTGGCCGCCACCAGCGTGCGTCCCTTCGAGCGCGCGATGATAAGCGAACAGGCGGTGAGCGTCATGATTTCGACGAACACATAGGCCGTAAACAGGTCGTTCGTGTAGACCTGCGCCAGCAGCGCCGCCAGCAGAAGCTCCAGCATGATGTAGTAGAGGTTATGCCTGTCCTCGAAGACATGCTCGTCGATGCGTCTCAGCCCGCCCAGCAGGGAGAGGAGCATGATGACTGAGAACGCCAGCGCGATGACCGCCTCCAGCAGGCCCGCGCGAATCTCGTTGCCCCACGGCGCGGGAAAATGGCCCATCATATAGGTGTAATACCCTCCGAAGGCCGAGATGCGGCTGATGAGCAGCGCGCTCATGACGATGACCGCCGACACAACGGTTATGCACGTCGCCCGCGCGGCCCGTTTCGGCATGATCGAAGTGAACGAAGCCGAGGCGATGCACAGCAGGATGCAGAAGAAGGGGATGTTCTGCCAGAAGAATTCCAATCAGCTTTCCTCCTTCCGGGCCAGGGCGGTGATTTCGTCGATGTCCAGCGTGTGATAGCGGCGGTACAGGCGTACCGTCAGCGCCAGCATCACCGAGGTCACGCTGACCGAAACCACGATGCCCGTGAGCACCAGTCCGCTGGGGATGGGGTTGATATACGCCTCCACGCTGGTCACGCCGTTCACGACGATGGGCGCCTTATGCCCTGCGATATAGCCCTTGGCCGCCAGAAAGAGATAGATGGCGCTGTCCATCATGTTGAAACCGATGATCTTTTTGATCATGTTTTTCTGCAGCATCAGCGAAGTAAAGCCAATACCGAACAGGATGATCGCGGCCGTTTCATAGGGCGTTTGAAGCAGAAGAGCGAGCATTCAAAAATCCCCCTTCCGGAAAAGTGTGTAGAAGCTGTACATCGTCCAGGCGACGATAAATCCCACGGCGATGTTCAGGGGCAGGATCAGCCCGGCGGAGAGGATATCGCCCGGCGTGCCGAGCGGAATGTGGCTGTCGAGGCGGTTCGCGCCCATGAAAAACGAATAGCTCTTCGCCAGCGCGTAGAACGCCAGGGCGCAGAAGGTCACGCCCTTGAACGTCCCGTAGCCGAACAGCTTATGCCGGCCGGCCTTCGTGAGGCCGTGCGCGTTCGCGTAAAGGATCAGCGCCGCGCCCATGATCGCGCCGCCCGAGAAGCCGCCGCCCGCCGAGAGGTGCCCGTTGAGCACCACATAGATGCCGAACAGCAGAGAACTTGGCACGATCAGGTTGGAAATCTTCTGCAGGATCACGTCGTTGTGGGGCTCGTATTTCCGGTCGTCGGCCTCGGCGTCCAGCTTTTCGCGGGTGGGGCGGCCGTCCTTGTCCAGGCTGATCCGCAGGAGCAGCATAACCGCGCAGGCGGCGACGAACAGCACGTGGCTTTCGCCCAGGGTGTCGAAAGCGCGGTAGTCGAGGATCATCCCGCCCACGATGTTCACCGCGCCGGTCTCCTCGACGCCTTTTTCGATGTAGCGCGCGGAGACCTCGTTGTTGGCGGGATTGTCCGCCCCGCCGAAGGGCGGCAGTTCGCTCACCGAGAAGAGCAGGACGGCGATGATCGCCGCGCAGATCAGCACGGCGGACAGCCGGTAGATGAAATTCACCAGCCGCGAGCCGCGGCTCTTCGACCAGGCGTGCAGCCGCTCCTGAATGGCGCGTTCCCGCTCGCGATCCTCAAGCGCCTTCGCTTCCTTTGCCCTTTCAATGGCGAGGTGTTCTCCCTCGCTGGGTTGGCTGGGAAGCGCTTCTTCGTCGAGCGAGGCGGCGATGCGCCCGTCGAGACCGGGCGCGTCGCCCTTCATCCAGCGGATGAAACGCGCCCAGGCGCTCGCCTCGTAGTTATCTTTCAGCCTTGCCATCGCTGTTGTCTCCCTGTATCGCGTGGATTTTTTTGAGCGTGACGAAGAAGAGCAGACTGGTCACGCCCGCGCCGACGGCCGCCTCCGTGATGGCCAGATCGGGCGATTCGAGCAGGATCCAGATCACCGACATGGCGAGGCCCTGCGACATGAAGATGATGATGGACACCATCAGGTTGCGCGTGACGCATACGGCCAGCGCGCACACGAGGATGAACACGAGCAGCGAGATGCTTAAGAAATCCATGTCAGTGCTTCACCTCTTTAAGATGCTCGTTGAGCTTTTCATTGACGTGTATTTCCAGCCGGCCGATCAGGTGGCTGGAGACCGGGCTGGTCAGCCAGAGCATGATGATCGTAAGCAGCAGCTTAAGCGAAAGCGCGGAAAAGCCGCTCAGCACGATGAGGCCGCCCAGCACGAACAGGATCCCCAGCGTGTCTCCCATGGCGGCGGCGTGCATCCGGTTGAGCACGTAGCGGAACCGGAAAACGCCGAATACGGAGAGCGAGAGCACGATCACGCCCGCGGCGATCAGCGAAGCCCCGGCGATGAACTGAAGCCATGTCATTGCGGTTCCGCCTCCTTCTTTTCTTTTTCCAGCTCGCGCATTTTCTTTTCGCGATACGCGCCCATATACACCTTTGTGAGCAGCACCACGGCCAGGAAGCTCAGCATGGCATAGATCAGGCCGATGTCGGCCAGGTAGCTTTCGCCCAGCTTCACGGCCAGCACGGCGATGATGGCGATGGTATTCGTGCCGACCATGTTCACCGCCACGATGCGGTCGGACACGCTCGGCCCGATGATGCTGCGGATCAGGCAGAAAAACAGGATAATGCCCTGTATACCCAGCACAATATTGAAGAATACTTCACGGGCGCTCTCAGGCGTCATCGGCGGTCGCCTCCAGCTCCAACAGTTTTTTTTCAAAATCGGTGGCCTCCACGCCTTTACCCAGCGTGGTATCCAGCGCGTGCACGCAGAACATGTCGTCCTCCAGCCCGCAGGTAATGGTGCCTGGCGTGAGCGTGATCGAGTTGGCCAGCGCCACGCGCGCGGCGTCGGTTTTGAGCTTTGTGCGGAAGGTGTGCAGCTCCGGCTCCACCTCGAGCGCGGGGGAGAGAATGAGCCGGATGACCGCGGCGTTGCAGCGGAAGATCTGCTTCAGAAGCATCCATCCGTAACCGGCCGCGCCGGCAATCAGCCTGAAATACGTTTTTATCCTTTTGCGCCTCACGACGCCCAGGATCTTCCAGGTAAACAGCTCGACGAGCGCGCACGCGACCAGGCCGACCACAGCCAGCTCCAGCGAGACGCGTTCGTTGAATATGAACCAAAGGATCAGATATACGATCAGCATGGGAAGCCCCCTTCCATACGCGGCCCTCTATTTTACGCTTCCTATTAAAAATTGTCAACGCCAATAAAGCTAAACGACTGCAAATCTTTTGTCCGCCGGCGCTGCGGCGGGAGCCCCGCGGCGATCCGACAGGCTCCGGTGCGCAAGCGGGGCCCAATGACCGACGGGAAATGTCGCATATTGTCGCAATTTATAAATAATAAAGAAATGCGCGGAGAGAATCGCCGACAATTCTTGATGTTTCGCTCGACGGGTTTCAACATCAAACGCAGCAAACATCGACACTTTTTCACGCGCCGCGAGGCTATAATCTGTCATGAAACGCGGAGGTGCCGGATGGAGCTGAGCATAGAAGGGTATTTTGCGGTCAACGCGCTTATGGCCGCGGCGGTGCTGACGCTTTCCTCGCGGCAGGCAGGCCGTGTCAGGGGCGGCGCCGTATTCGCGGCGTCGTTGCTCTCAGGGGCGGGCGCGGCCGCCGTGCAGGTCGGA
>JAFZRB010000001.1 GCA_017620115.1 Clostridia bacterium
AACGGCCACTTGGGCAGCTTCACGACCACATAGTCGACCGTGGGCTCGAAGCAGGCGCAGGTCTTGCCGGTCACTTCGTTTTTGATTTCATCCAGCGTGTAGCCCAGCGCGATCTGCGCCGTCACCTTGGCGATGGGATAGCCCGTGGCCTTGCTGGCCAGCGCCGAGGAGCGCGACACGCGCGGATTGACCTCGATCACGGCGTATTCAAAGCTGTTCGGATCGAGCGCGAACTGGCAGTTGCAGCCGCCCATGATGCCCAGCGCGGCGATGATGTTCAGCGAAGCGCTGCGCAGCATCTGATACTCCTTGTCCGACAGGGTAAGCGCCGGGGCGACGACGATGGAGTCGCCCGTATGGATGCCCACGGGGTCGACGTTCTCCATGCTGCAGACGGCGATGACGTTGCCGGTGCCGTCGC
Organism: Clostridia bacterium; assembly: GCA_017620115.1. Taxonomy (GTDB): domain Bacteria; phylum Bacillota; class Clostridia; order Christensenellales; family Aristaeellaceae; genus Firm-10. The sequence goes on from JAFZRB010000001.1 coordinate 422, forward strand.
GCATTACCTCAAACTCGATTTCCTTCCAGCCCGCGATGTATTTCTCGATCAGCACCTGCGTGATGGGCGACATGTCGAGGCCCGTATGGGCGATCTCTCTGAGCTCGTCCGGCGCGTAGGCCACGCCGCCGCCCGCGCCGCCCAGCGTGAACGCCGGGCGCACGATCACGGGATAGCCGATCCTCTCCGCCACGTCCAGCGCGGTCTGAACGTCGTTGGCGATATCGGAGGGAATCACCGGCTCGCCGATGGACTTCATGGTGTCCTTGAACATCTGCCTGTCCTCGGCCTTGGAGATGGCTTCGGCGTTGGTGCCGATGAGCTTCACGCCGTGCTTCTGCAAAAAGCCCTCTTTATCCAGCTGCATGGCGATGGTGAGGCCGGTCTGGCCGCCCAGGCCCGCCAGCATGCTGTCCGGCTTTTCCTTTTCGATGATGCGCTTCACCGTCTCGGCCGTGAGGGGCTCCAGGTAGATTTCGTCGGCCAGCGCCTTGTCGGTCATGATGGTGGCCGGGTTCGAGTTGACCAGCACCACGTTGACGCCCGCCTTCTTCAAAACGCGGCAGGCCTGCGCGCCGGCATAGTCGAATTCGGCCGCCTGACCGATGACGATGGGGCCGGAGCCGATCATGAGCACCTTCTTGATATCCTTATTCAGCGGCATGGCGATCCTCCTCCATCAGGCTGACAAAGCGGTCGAACAGGAACATGGTATCGCGCGGGCCGGCGCAGGCTTCGGGATGGAACTGCACGGAAAACGCCCTGAGTTCAGGGTAATCCACGCCCTCGCAGGTGCCGTCGTTGGCGTTCGCGAAGCTGACTCTGCCGTTTGTGATCGAATCGGACACCACCGCGTAGCCGTGGTTCTGGCTGGTGATGTAGGTCTGGCCGTTGGCCGTCTCGCGCACGGGCTGGTTCGCGCCGCGATGACCGTATTTCAGCTTGGTGGTTTCCCCACCCGCGGCCAGCGCCAGCAGCTGGTGGCCCAGGCAGATGCCGAACATGGGCAGCCGGCCCAGCAGCGCCCTGAGCTGCGCGACGCACTCCACGTTCTCCGCGGGGTCGCCGGGGCCGTTTGAGAGCATCACGCCGTCCGGGTCAAGGGCGAGAATGTCTCCGGCGGATGTGCCGGCCGGCAGCTCGATCACCTCGCAGCCGCGCTTCTGCAGCTCGCTCACGATGTGGTGCTTCGCGCCGTAGTCGATCAGCGCCACGGTATGGCGCTTTTCGCCCTGCGCGGCGTAGCGCCGGGGGGATTTCACCGTGATGGCTTCGACCGCGCCGCGCACGGCGTAGGCCTTCACGGCGTCGAGGTTTTCGGGAACCTCGTCGCAGATGATCGCGTTCATCACGCCGTGCTCGCGGATGATCTTCGTCACGGCGCGCGTATCGAGGCCCCAGACGCCCGGCACGTTTTTGTTTTTCAGGAAGGTGTCCAGATCGTACTGGCTGCGGAAGTTGGACGGCGTATCGCACCACTCGCGCACGACATAGCCCCTCAGGCAGCAGTCGCCCTCGAAATCCGACTCGATGACGCCGTAGTTGCCGATGAGCGGAAAGGTCTGCATGACGATCTGGCCGTAATAGCTGGGATCGGTGAGCGTCGCGATGTAGCCGACCATGCCGGTGGTAAACACCAGCTCGCCGATCGACGCGCGGTCCGCTCCGAACGCGCGGCCCTCGAACACGGTTCCGTCCGCCAGCACAAGATATCGCTTCTTCATGAACACGCCTCCGTTTTGCTCGGGCCTCCGGATATATCCGGGGCTATTCTCCGAATATTATTCATAAATCGCGGTGGAATACTGAATAACGTTCATAAAAATACATACTGGCCTAAATTACTGGCATTGTACAACGCATCGCCTTTTTTGTCAACACAGATTGATTTAAGTTCATGTAGCCGCGGCGCGCCGGAATGTAAAAAAGGCGATTCGCGGCCCGCGGGGCAGAAAGAGAGCCACCGGCCAGCGCTGGCCGGTGGCTGAATACCTGTGTGAGAACCTCCTGGTTAGTTCCAGAGGAAATGAATGCCACGGTCTTTCGCCCAGTAGTACAAGTCGAAGCTCGAGCTGACGATGGTCAGATTATCGCTGCCATCGAAGGCGTCGTCGGCGATGGATGTCACACTGGCGGGAATGACGATCTCGATGAGATCCGCGCAGTCGGCGAAGGCGCGGCTGCCGATGGTTGTGCAGCCTTCCGGTATGACCACGCTGTCTGCGGCGATACCGCAGAACGCCTCGGCCTCGATCGCCGTCAAACCGGCGGGCAGAACGAGCTGGGTGAAGACGCCGTCGTCGGTGATGCGCACGGTCAAATACTTCGTGACCGAGATATTATAGCCCTGGTCAATCACGTGAAAGGTGACATGCGTGACGCCGGCCTTCGTGCCTGTCAGGGACGGCGTTCCGCTAAACCTCCCGCTCAGATAAGCAAAGGTATCTTCCCAGAAACCCATCTCCGTTTTAACCTGCCCGCTTCCCCAGCCCTGGGGCGTGAAGCCGTAATCCAGTTCAATGGTTTCGCCAACCTGCAGATTCAAAACGTCCGGTATGGAGAGACCCGTGGGCAGCTCCATGTCCACGAAATGGATGGTAACCGTCTCCACGGCGGTTTGGCCGCCCCACGAGCAGGTCACCTCGTAAACAAGCGTGTCCTCAGCGCTGGGCATCTCTCCACAGTATAACCCAAATGCGCTTTCCATATCATCGCTCCAAGTGACAATTTCTGTGCCGGCGATCTGCGTCACGCTCCAATTCGGCGTACCATCGTAAAGATCGGCCAGCTCGTCGTAGTACTCAATTTCCGCCCGGAGCAAAACAGTGGAAAGTGACTGAGGCATGCCGTCTTCGGCCTGCGTAGGCGCGAGAGCCCAGGTCTTCTCGGTTTCGTCGACGCTTATGTTCAGCTCCGTCCACGGCATATCGCCATTCTCGTCGGCGATGCGAACGGTAATGGTCTTATAGATGCTCACGTTGAGATTGTAGTCGTATACTTCAATGTTTAATTGCGTAATACCCGGTTGGATAGCTGTCAGTGTATTCTTACCTTCGCTTTCGTCCCATCCAAGGCTCAGGAAATCATCGTCCCAGCCATGTCCGTTCCTGATCGAATTGCTCCAGCCCGCGGGCTCGAACTCGTAACCAAGCAGGACGGTCTCGCCGACCTGCATCTCCAGCGTGTCGGGCGCGGAGACGCCAGTGGGCAGTTCCATATCCTCGTAATGCAGGGTGAAGGTCTTCGTCGCAGTCTTTTCGCCCCATGCGCAAGTTATTTCAAACGTATAATCACCTGCGGTGGTCGGGACGCTGTTCGCATTAACACAACACCACGAACCGCTATTATAATAGAAAAGCTCTATCGTTTCGCCGCCGGTCTGCGTCACGGTCCACGCCGGGCTTCCCTCGCAGAGCGAGGACATCTGGTCGTAATTGGCGATATAAGCGCTGAACAGGCTCGACGTGTACCTGCGCGCCATTCCATTTTCTGCATAGTCAGGCGCCAGCGCCCAGGTCTTCTCCTCGCCGCCGTTCACATACAGCTCCAGCTCCAGCTCGGGCACAACGCCGTTCTCGTCCGCGATGAGCACGGTGACGTACTTGCATATCTGAACATTGAGGTCGTTGTCGTAAACCTTCACACCTATCCGCGCGACGCCGG
>JAFZRB010000115.1 GCA_017620115.1 Clostridia bacterium
GAACAGTGAGTTGATCACACCGTCACCGACCGGTTGATTGCTGTATTCAAAGAAGGAAAAGTATATTGCAGGCAGTATTATCAGTAGAAGAGTTGTTGTCAAAACTATTTTTGTTTGTAATGTATACGTTTTGAAATGCAGTTTTTTTGTTGAGATATCCTTCCATACCAGGAATCCGATTCCGCCCACGGTAATCAGCAGTATCAGAACAACATTGACCAGAATGTGCTGAGCATATCCGGTCAGGGAAGAGAAAGCGCCGCGAATCCCCATCAGATCGAAACCGGCGTTGCAGAACGCGGAGACGGAATGAAACACGGCGTACCACGCGCCTTTGCCGAGGCCAAATTCCGGGGTGAATGCCGGGAGCAGCAGTACAGCGCCGGCAGCCTCGATTCCGAGGGCGGTCAGAACAATGAACCGGGTCAGCCGCACGATCCCTCCCACCTGCGGCGCGGATATGGATTCCTGCATGACGCTGCGCTGCATGAGTCCGATTCTGCGTCCGGAGACAAACGCCAGCGATACGGCGGCTGTGACAACGCCCATTCCGCCGATCTGAATCAGCAGAAGAATGACTGCCTGCCCGAAAGGCGACCAATAGGTGGCGGTATCCTGAACCACAAGGCCGGTCACGCATACCGCGGAAGTTGCCGTAAACAGACAGTCGGCGAAGCCTGCCCCGCCCGGATGAACGCTGGAGATCGGGAGCATCAGGAGCAGCGTTCCGATCAGGATCACGATGAAAAAGCCGAAGGCGATGATCTGAAAAGTCGTGATCCGGTGTTTCCCGAAGATACTCATGAAACAACCCTCCCTCCTGAAAATGTATTATACGGGATGAGCTGTAAGAATGGTATAAGGGATTTGTTCTTCGACGTAAAGATCGCATTAAGTTCAGCGGCGGCTCAGAACGGTATCGGATATCCCGCAAGGCGCGCGGTCGGCGCCTGAGTTCGGAAGCCGCTGAGGGGAAGACCGTCGCACCGCAGAATGGCTGCGCTTCTCAGGTTGTGGAGCGGGCTATTCACAGCCGCAGGGCGATTATGTCCGAAATGTGAGGGAAATCTATCATATTTTCACATTTCAGGCGGCGATACTTGACATGCGGGGTGTTTTGAATTATTATTGTGTGCATGGAATTTCAGAATACTGTCCCGCGCCGCGGGGGGACGGAAATCATCCGCCGCGGCGATGAAAGGCTGGTTGGATCCGATGCTTCGATATGCTGCCAAACGCCTGCTCACCTCGCTGATAACCCTCTTTCTGGTCATAACGCTCACTTTTTTCCTCATGCAGATGGTGCCGGGCGGTCCGTTCCTGGGTGAAAACGTCAACCCGAAGATCACAGAACGCCTGCTGGCCAAATACGGCTACGACCAGCCCCTGCTGGTGCAGTACTGGCGCTATGTGAAGGCGCTCTTTCAGGGCGATATGGGCTATTCGATGGTCGTCAAGTCGGGCTATACCGTGACGGACGTCATATTGGGCACATTCCCCACATCCGGCAAATTGGGCGCGCTGGCGCTGGGAGTGGCGCTGATCATCGGCATCCCGCTGGGCGTGTTCGCCGCCATGAAGCACGGAACGGCGTTTGACCGCAGCTTCATCTTCACCTCCTCGCTGTTTGTGTCCATTCCCAGCTTCATCATGACCATCGTGCTCATGCTGGTGTTCGCCTCCTGGCTGAAGCTCCTGCCGGTGGCGTATCTTGAGAACTGGAAATCGTATATCCTGCCGGTGGCCGGCATGGCCGTCTATCCCATGTTCCACCTGGGCCGCCTCACGCGCACTACGATGCTGGACGTGGTCTCGCAGGACTACATCATCACGGCGCGCGCCAAGGGCCTTTCCACAGGCAAGATCATGTTCAAGCACGCGCTGCGCAACGCCATCATCCCGGTGATTACCTCGCTGGGCCCCACGATCGCCGGCATCATGACGGGTTCGTTCGTTGTGGAAAAGGTGTTCGCCATCGACGGCATGGGCAAGTACTTCGTCAACTCTATCAGCTCGCGCGACTATCCGCTCATCATGGGAACGACCATCTTCTACGGCGCGCTGCTGATCTTCTGCACCTATGTGGTCGATCTGCTCTACGGCGTCATCGACCCGCGCATCAAGCTGTAAAGGCCCGGGAAATACGCTTAGTCTGGATAAACGGGAGGGACCGGCTGTGCAGTGCAATCCGGAACTCATGAAAAAATACGACATATCCGAGGATGAGCTGGCTCTGGCGAGCGTCTCCGAAAAGGAAAGCATCGACCAGATGCGCCCGTCGGTGACGTACTGGAAGGACGCCTTCGCGCGCTTCCGCCGGAACAAGCTGGCCATCGTGATGTTCTTCCTCCTCATGTGCATCATCCTGATGGCCATCTTCGGGCCGATCTTCTCGCCCTATACCTATAAGGGCCAGTCGCGCGACGTGCGCCAGGGCCCGAGCCTCCAGCACTGGCTGGGCACCGACAACCTCGGGCGCGACCAGTTCACCCGCCTGATGTACGGCACGCGCATATCGCTGCTGGTGGGCGTGGTGACGATGGTGCTGGTGTGCCTGATCGGCATAACCTACGGCGCCGTCGCCGCCTATGTGGGCGGGCTCGCCGACAACCTGATGATGCGCTTCGTCGACCTGATGATGACCATCCCGTCGATGCTGATCATCATTCTTCTTTCGGTGGTGCTCCGCGACCCTCTGGAATCGCTGTTCAATAACCCGACGTTTTCCGGGCTGGCCACCGTCGGCTCCGGCCTGATATCGATTTTCCTGGTGCTGGCGCTGTTCAACTGGCTGGGCATGGCGCGTTCCGTCCGGGCGTCGCTGCTGATGAATCGCTCGCAGGAATACGTGCTGGCCTCCGAAGCCATGGGCGCGCGGTCGAAATGGGTGCTCACCAAGCACCTGCTGCCCAACTCCATCGGCATCATCATCATCTCCGCCACGGGCGTCGTGCCGGGCGCCATCATGACCGAATCGTTCCTGTCGTTCATCGGCCTGGGCGTTTCCGCCCCCATGCCTTCGCTGGGTTCCATGGCCAACACGGCGCTGAACGGCATCGTCAGCTATCCGCAGAACATGCTCTATCCCGCGTTCCTGATCAGCATGATTATCCTCTGCTTCAATATTCTGGGCGATGCGCTGCGCGACGCGCTCGACCCGAAGATGCGCTAATCGGCGAGGGAGGCATGGGATATGAGCTTGAGTAACAACACCATCCTGCAGGTCGAAGACCTGAGCGTGAATTTCCATACCCCGGCCGGCGTCGTGCACGCCGTGAGCCACGTCAATTTCACGCTGCACGAGGGCGAAGTGCTGGGTATCGTGGGAGAGTCCGGTTCCGGCAAATCGGTCACGGCGAAGGCGCTCATGCGCCTGCTGCCGAAGACGGCGCGCGTGAGCGGCTCGATCATCCTCAAGGGCCGCGATATCATGAGCATCCCCACCAAAGAATTCAACAGGATCCGGGGCAAGGACATCGCCATGATCTTCCAGGATCCCATGACGAGCCTGAACCCGCTGTATACCATCGGCAACCAGCTCGAGGAGACGCTGAAGCTGCACATGGGCCTGCGCGGCGAGGCGGCCAGAAAACGCGCCGTCGAGCTTTTGGACATGGTGTCGATTCCCCAGCCGGAAACGCGGCTCAGACAGTATCCCCACGAGTTTTCCGGCGGCATGCGCCAGCGCGTCATGATCGCCATGGCGCTGGCCTGCAACCCCTCGATTCTGATCGCCGACGAGCCGACCACCGCGCTGGACGTGACCATTCAGGCGCAGATCCTCGAGCTCATGCGCGACCTGATGAAGCAGGTCAACACGGCCATCATCCTCATCACGCATGATCTGGGCATCGTCTCAGACCTGTGCGACCGCGTGAACGTGATGTACGGCAGCTATGTGATGGAAACCGCCGCGACGGACGACCTTTTCTACGAAACGGCGCATCCTTATACCAAGGGCCTCATGCGCTGCCTGCCCGAGTCCGTTCAGAACATCGGCCAGTCGCGGCTGCACCCGATCACCGGCACGCCGGTCGATCTGATGATGCTGCCGGAGGGCTGCGCTTTCGCCTCGCGCTGCGATCAGTGCATGAAGCTGTGCATCAAGCGCCGGCCCGAGCTGTACCAGCTGAAGGAGGGCCATTCCTCCCGCTGCTGGCGCACGATTCTGGAAATGGACGAGTAACAGGCGGCGGGAAACGCGCCGCGAAGGATAAACGCTTGCGCGCCGGTCGGCGTTCTTTCTCCCAAAGGAGTCAGTGCAATGAGCGATATCATACTGGAATTGCAGGATCTGAAAACCTATTTTCCCGTGAAGGGCTCGAGAACTCAGTTCGTAAAAGCGGTCGACGGCGTGTCCTTTCAGGTGAAAAAGGGCGAGACGGTCGGCCTGGTGGGCGAATCCGGCTGCGGCAAGTCTACCATCGGGCGGACGATCATGCGCTTCAACCAGCCCACGGGCGGGAAAATCATCTTCGACGGCAACGACATCACAGCCGCCGACATGAAGCCCTTCCGCCAGCGCATGCAGATGGTCTTTCAGGATCCGTATTCTTCGCTGGATCCGCGCATGAGCGTGGGAGACATCGTCGGCGAGCCGCTGGATATCCACAATCCGAAAATGAACCGCAAGGAGCGCTACGACCGCATCCTGGAACAGATGAAGCTGGTCGGCCTCAACAGCGAGCAGCTGAGCCGGTTTCCGCACGAGTTTTCCGGCGGTCAGCGCCAGCGCATTTCCATCGCGCGCGCCATGGTCATCAAACCGGAATTCCTGGTGCTGGACGAGCCTGTGTCCGCGCTGGACGTATCCATTCAGGCGCAGATTATCAACATGCTGATGGATCTGCAGGATCAGATCGGCATGGCTTATCTGTTCATCGCGCACGATCTGGCCGTGGTGCGGCATATTTCCAAGACAGTCGTGGTTATGTATCTGGGCCACATCATGGAGATCAATACAGCTAAGGATCTCTACAGGAATCCGCTGCATCCCTACACGCAGGCGTTGCTCTCCGCCATCCCGATTCCCGATCCCAAGACCAGCCGCGCCCGCAGGCGTCAGGTTCTGCAGGGCGACGTGCCCAGCCCGATCAATCCGCCCTCCGGCTGTGTGTTCTCCACGCGCTGCCCCTACGCCACCGAGGCGTGCAGGAGCCAGATTCCGAAGGTGGAGGACGTGGGCGGCGGCCACGTGGTGTCATGCCTGCGCTACAAGGAGATCAACAACTGATTGAAACCTGGTTTTATGCGCCGGAAGGCGCGTGAAATAGAAATTTTAAGGAGGAAACACACATGAAGAAACTGCTCAGCATCGTCCTGTGCGCGCTGCTCGTGCTGACGGTGGTTCCGTTCGCGTCCGCCGAGGGCGAGAACGTGCTGACCATCGCCATGGCCACCAAGCCCTGCCTGGACATCCACTGGAACGCCGGCTCGACCGGCGCGTCCCTGATGAACCTGCTCTATGAGGGCCTGTACCGCATCACCGAGACGGGCATCGAGCTGGCCGGCGCTACCAGCCGCGATGTCTCTGAGGACGGCACTGTTTGGACGTATCATCTGCGCGAGGACGCGGTGTGGTCCGATGGCAAGCCCGTCACCGCCGCCGACTACGTGTACAGCATGAAGCGCCTGGTGGACCCCAACGTGTCCAGCACGTACATGATCGACTACGGCATGTACCTGAAGAACGGCGAAGCCATCTCCCGTGAGGAAGAGGGCTATACGCTGGACGACCTCGGCGTGCGCGCCGTGGACGACTATACGCTGGAAATCACCCTCGAGGAGCCCTGCTCCTACTTCGAGTCCATGCTGGCCTACACCTGCTACTTCCCGCTGCGCGAGGACTGCGTGGGCGTGGAAGAGGGCAACGAGGCCCGCGAGAGCAACTGGACCTGGGCCTGGGACGCCGAGCGTCACATCACCAACGGCCGCATGATCCTGACCTTCTGCGATCCCGAGCAGCAGCTCGTGCTCGAGAAGAACCCCTCCTACTATGGCAAGGACAGCGTGAAGCTGGACAAGCTGGTCGTCAAGCTGACGGACGACGACAACACCAAGCTGGCCCTGTTCGAGAACGGCGACGTCGACATGATCGACGGCTTCCCGTCTGAGGAGACCGACCGACTGAAGGCCGCCGGCTACTATCACAGCGTGCCTTCCCTGTACACCCGCTTCCTGCTGGTCAACAACAACGCCGAAGGCCTGAAGGATCCCCGCGTCCGCAAGGCGCTGTCGCTGGTCATCGACCGTGAATTCGTGGCCGACGTCATTCTGGCCGGTTCCTTCATCGCCGCTGACACCTATGTCGGCGCCGGCTTCCCCGGCGCTGTGGCCGACTTCCACACCGACGGCGGCCCGCTGTTCAGCAAGACCTGCACCGACGAGGACATCGCCGAGGCTCAGAAGCTGATGGCCGAGGCCGGCTATCCCGGCGGCGCCGGCTTCCCGCTGCTCACCTGCCGTTATGCGCAGAGCCCGAACTACGACCTGCTGTTCCAGTATCTGGAATCCACCTGGTCTGAGAACCTGGGCATCACCGTGCACCTGGAGTCGATGGAAAGCGGCGCTATGGGCACCCTGCGTGACAACGGCGAGTTCCTGATCACTCCCCAGGGCTGGGGCCCCGACTGGCTGGACGCTTCCAACATGCTGTCTATCTTCGTCACCGGCAACTTCATCAACGCCGGCCGTTATTCCAACGCCGCCTTTGACGAAGCCTATGCCAAGGCAAAGGTCACCAACGATACCGAAGCCCGCCTGAACCTGCTGCACGAGGCCGAGCGCATCCTCATCGAAGAGGACATGGGCATCATCCCGCTGTACCATCGTCATGCGGTCGCCCTGTATCGCGACAGCGACGTCTCGAACGTGAAGTTTGACGCCGACCGCAAGGTCATGTACTGCGACATCGAAGTGACCAAGTAATCTCATCCCTCATCGCCGTGCGGCACGGCCGCATGGCATGATCGAAGCGGCAAACGGGAACGCCCTCAACGGCGTCCCCGTTTGTTCGTGTCTTGCATGGAGCCGGAGGAGGATGCCTCATGGAAAAAACGGACGCCATCATCGTGCTCGGACACCGGCTGCTGCCGGGCAATCTGCCCTCGGACGATCTCAAAAGGCGCATTGACCGCGCCGTGGCTCTGTGGCGCGAAACGAACGCGCCCATCGTCATGCCCTGCGGCGGCATCACGCATGAACGCCAGCGCACGGAGGCCGAGGTCATGCGCGAAATGCTCGTCGAGCGCGGCGTACCCGGGGATATCATCCATCTGGAGGATAAATCCCGCATCACGCTGGAGAATATGCTCAACGCCTATGAATTGCTGGGCCCTGACAGGCGCGTTGCGGTGGTCAGCAGCGATTACCATATGGATATGGCGCTGAAGGACTGCCGGGCCGTAGGCCTGAACGCCTATGGCGTGGGCGCGGAGACGCCCGACACGGCTTATCGCGACGAGATGCGCGCCCGCCTGAACGGCTTCGAGGAAAAGCTGGACGAGCTGCGCGCGCGGGGCGTGACCAACCGGCAGATCATCGATATGTTCATGGAAAGAGCCCGGGAGGCCCACGAAAAAGGCATCCGGCCGGAGGATAACCTGCATGGAAGAAAGCCTGACGGAGCGGAAAAATAAGCGCCGCGCGTCTACAGACAGGAAGAGGCTGATTATGGTTATCGCTGCGATTGTCCTCGTCGTTCTGGCCGCGGCGCTCGCGGGCGCTGGCGTGGCCATGGCGTCGTATTCCATGCGCATCCAGCGCCAGACGCTGGATGATGCGCGCGCGTGGCAGGCCGCCCATTACGACATCTCGTGGTATGACGCGCTGGAAAAGCGCGATTATACCGTGAACAGCTACGATGGCTACGCGCTGCACGTTCAGTTCCTCCAGAACCCCGCGCCGGACGGACGCTATGTCATCATCTCTCACGGCTATACCGACAACCGCTACGGCGCGCTGAAATACGCGAAGCTGTATCTCGACATGGGCTTCAACGTGATCGTCTACGACCTGCGCGGCCACGGCGAAAACGAGGAAACCTTCTGCACCTATTCCGCGCGCGAGCGGCGCGACCTGAAGGCGCTCATCGACGATACCCGCGCGCGCTATGCCGGCGTCCGCGCGCTGGGACTGCACGGCGAGTCGCTTGGCGCGGCCACGTCCATCGCCGTGCTGGATGGCAAACCGCCGGTGGATTTCGTGGTGGCGGACTGCGGATTCAGCGAGATCTCGAGCGTGCTGAAAGGCGGCCTGAAGAGCATGAACCGGCCCGAATGGCTAGTGAATGTGGCCTCGCTGGGCGCGAAACTGCGCTACGGCTTCAGCTTCAGCGAGATGCGGCCCATCGACAGCCTGAAGAACAACGAGATCCCCATCCTGTTCATCCATGGCGCGCAGGACGCGTTCATTCCGCCCGCGCACAGCGAAGCCATGAAAGCCGCCACAAAGGGCTACAGCGAGCTGCGCCTGGTCGACGGGGCCGGGCACGCTGCCTCCAGGCTGACCGATCCGGAGAAGTACGCCGGATACGTCGCGTCGTTCCTCGGGGCGATCGGCCTGTGATAGACGGAGGTGCGTCATATGAGAGAGGATCAGTCATACTGTCCGGCCTGCGGCGCGCGGCTGGTCGAGAGGCCGCTGGAGCGGGAAGGGCTCGTGCCGTATTGCGAACGCTGCGCGGCGTTCCGGTTCCCGCAGTACAACGTGGCGGTCAGCATGATCGTGCGGGACGAGCGCAGCGGGAGGATCCTGCTGATCCAGCAGTACGGCCGCCCCAGCTACATCCTGGTGGCCGGTTATGTCGGTCGGGGCGAGCGCGCGGAGGACGCCGTCGTGCGGGAAATCAGGGAGGAGACCGGGCTGAGCACGGTCCGGATCCGCTTCAACAGGACGAAGTTCTTCGAGCCCTCCAACACGCTGATGATCAACTTTACCGCGTACGTGGCGAATGCGGACGCCATCCGCGTGAACGAGGAGATCGACCGTTACGAATGGTTCGGGCCGGAGGCGGCGCGGCGGAACATAAAGCCGAACAGCCTGGCGGCGGAATTCCTGAACGCGTACCTGGACGATACGCGCGAATGATTCGGAGGCGACATATTCATGGAGCTTCACTATCTGTCCATCCGCTACGAGGGCGATTACGACGCCCTTCTCGCGCGGCTTCGCGTCAATGAAGAATGCGAGGAAGAATTCCGGGATATATTCGACGAATGCATGAAGATCGCCAACCCCAAGGGCGTGTTCGGAGCCTGTTCGGCCGAGCAGGACGGGCCGTATACCATCGTGGGCGGCAAGCGTTTCGACAGCCGGGTGCTCTCGGTCAATTTCAAGGGACTTGACCGCGTTTTTCCCTATGTCATCAGCTGCGGCCGCGAGCTTTACGATCGGGCGTGCGCCGAAAGCGATCCCCTGTATCGCTTCTGGATCGACGGCATCTCCGAAGCGGCGCTGCGTGCGGTGGGGGTGAAGACGCGCGAAGCCGTTCAGGAGACCTATGGCCTGACGGCAGTCAGCTGCGTAAATCCCGGCTCGCTGGCCGATTTTCCCCTGCCATGCCAGCGGCCGCTGTTCGATCTGCTGGGCGAAGGCCCCGACAGGATCGGTTTGCAGCTCACGCCCAGCTTCCTGATGCTGCCGTACAAGTCCGGATCGGGCATCTATTTTGAGTCCGGGAAGCGCTACGAGAACTGCTCGCTCTGCCCGCGGCTCACCTGCCCGGGGCGGCGCGCGCCCTATAGCGAGGAGATGCTGGCGGCCTACGGCTTGCTGCCGGGCCCCGCGGACGGGGCGCAGGGCGTCTGCGAGGCGTGACCGCGCGCAGACAGAAAAAAGAAGCGTGAGGCGCTTGAAAGCGCCGTCGCGCGGGAGGATGACGCGCTATGAAAAAGATCGGTTTTATTGATTTCCACCTGGACGAATGGCACGCCAACAACTACCCGGGGTGGATCAGGGCGGCGAATGAGAAGCTGGGCCTGAACGACGCGCTCGCCTACGGCTGGGCGGAGGCGGCCGCGCCCGACGGCCTGCTGTCGACGGAGGCGTGGTGCGAAAAGTTTGGCGCGCAGCCCTGCGAAAGCCTCGAGGCGCTGTGCGAAAAGAGCGACGTTCTGATGATCCTCGCGCCCAGCAATCCCGAGAAGCACCTGGGCTATGCCGAGCGCGCGCTCAAATACGGCAAGCTGACCTACATCGACAAGACCTTCGCGCCGGACGCCGCCACGGCGCAGCGCATTTTCGCGCTGGGTCGAGAATACGGCGCGAAGCTGTTCTCCACCTCCGCGCTGCGCTATGCCGAGGAGCTGAAGCCTTACAGCCGCGCGCACTCCGCGTTCGTCACGGGCAGCGGCCGGACGCTTGAGGAATACTGCATCCATCAGCTGGAGATGATCGTGTGTCTGATGGGCGTGGGCGCGCGGTCGGTGGCGTGCGCCGGAAACGCTGATCACGCTGTGTGCGATATCGCCTACGACGGCGGCCGGAACGCCGCGCTCATCTACGGCGCGCAAATGCCCTACACGATCGACGTGCAGCGCGGGCCCGGTCTGCCGAGCGAGTACGTGCCGGTGAAGTCGTCGTTCTTCCCGAACCTGATCGAGGACATACTGACGTTCTACGAGACGGGCGAGCCTCCTGTGCCGGAGGAGCAGACCATGGAATGCATGAAGCTGCGCGAGGCCGTGCTCAGGGCCGTCGCGAATCCCGGCCGGCGCGTCGCGGTGTAATACCGGTGAGAACACACCCTGTTTTAAAAAAACGGATCTCACAGAAAAAAGCGGAGGACGCAGGCCCTTCGCTTTTCTCCGTTCTTCAGCCAAACCGGCTGCCGCTCACTCGTAGTACACCATTTCCGTCCAGTAGGCGTTGCCGTAGATGTCGGTCAGCATGTAGCAGATGGCGGTGTCGCTGTCGCCGATGTCGTCATAGGTGACGCTGATGTCGCCGCGCACGGTGATGGGGTCGCCGAAGTAGTATTCGCCGTCGTATTTGCCGTCGTAGGTGTAGTAGTCGCACCAGGGCTGAATGACGTCGCCGTCCTTCAGAGCGACGAGGCCGCGGGCCGCCGCGCCGCCCTCGGAGGGATAGCGCGCGCCGCGCACGAAGCCGCCGTCGTGTTCGCTGTCCCAGTTGAGAACGAGCTCCACGTCCTCTCCGTTCAGCTCCGCGGGCACGTATCCTGAGTAGCAGAAATAATCGCCGTCTTCGACGTAATCCTCAGCGTAGTACACCACGGTGACGCCGTCCAGCGCGACCCATGTGTAGTCGAATTCGACGATCAGGTCGCCGTCGTCGTCGATCTGATAAATGTCGTCGCTGCCCAGCTCGACATAGCCCTCGCCGTCGTCCACATAGACCTGCAGCTGCGCGTCGACGATGAGATCCCATTCCTCGTCGGATAGCGAGAGGGCGTAGTAGTCGTCGTTTTTGAGGAAGATTTTCAGCTCGTCGCCGTTCAGATGATTGGAGGAGATGTAGCCGGACTGTCCGCCCGCGTAGGCCGCGTTATACCACCTGAAGGCGTTGTAACCTGTCATCTGGTTCACGATGCTCAGGAACCGGGAAAAGCCGTCCTGGGGCGCGCTCGCCGCCTGGCGGCCCGCCGCCTGCATGCTGGCAAAGCTGCCGATGAGCGAGAGGTAGCTTTCATCCCATTCCAGTCCGCCGTAGGTTTCGAGCATATCGTCCAGCTCGTAGAGCCAGTCGCAGGGGAAATAGATCGCCAGGCCGGAGGAGCCCTTCATGTTGTGCGTCGCGCGGTTATACACCACGGCGTCCGATATGGCCTCGATGAGCGCCGCGGCGGAGTCCGTGCCCACGCGGGAAGCGAAGTCGGCCAGGTCGACCTGGTCATAGTCGTTTGCGCCGTAGCTGCGCGCGCCGCTGCGGGCGTGGGAGACCACGGCGAAACTGCCGTCGTCGATGAGCGACGAGGCGTCGCCTGAAAACGCCCACAGCCGGGGTAGCGTCGTATCCTGGAAGCGGTCGAGGTCGAGCATGGAGAG
The DNA here is from genome assembly GCA_017620115.1 of Clostridia bacterium. Taxonomy (GTDB): domain Bacteria; phylum Bacillota; class Clostridia; order Christensenellales; family Aristaeellaceae; genus Firm-10. The sequence goes on from JAFZRB010000115.1 coordinate 12,006, forward strand.
CGTGAGGATGTCGGTCGGGTCGACCTCGAGCGCGGTTCTGAAAAAGTCGTCGATGACGATGCGCCCGAGCGTTTCCGAGTCGATGCCGGGATCGGCCGAGAGGCGGCTCAGCCAGTCCGTGTAATACCAGCCGGTGCCGGGTTCGGTTTCCTCGGAGGCGATGAGGTAGTCCGCGCTGGCGGCCACGCTCACGGCGGTCTCGGCGGTGGCCATCAGGCAGGCGTCGAAGCCGATGATGTCGAAGTACACGCCTGCCTCATCCAGCGCGTCGCCCAGCTCGTCCAGCGGCATCATGTGGTCGGGATCGAAGCGCTCGTCGCAGCCGAAGCCGTAGAGCGAGCCGCCGCCGTGGTCCCACATGATCAGTATGTTGCGCTCCGCCGGGTAGTTTTCGGCGCAGAACCCGATGAATTCGCGCAGCGTGTCCGCGTCGGTCATGTCCTTTTTGCCGGCGTCCCTGAGGAAAACCAGCTGGCCGCGCTCGACGCTGTAATACTGGTTTGTGTCCGCGCTGATGACGCTGTTGCGCCATTTTTTCGTTCCGCCGGCGCAGATGATGACGCTGACGTTCGAGCCCACGTTCGCGTAGAGCATTTCGTTGATGTCGGCGGTGGCTGAGCCGTCGTCGGATTCCAGATCGGACGCGTCGCAGTAGACCATCACCGTCACATGATCCAGCGCGTCGGCCGCGGCGCCGGGTGACATCAGCGTCGCCATGATCAGGGCGGCGAGCAGGGCCATGAAAAGGCGCTTCATATCATAATCCTCCAATCATCGTTATGCCTTCATTTTAGCACAATGAAGGCGCAGTTTCAAGGAGAAAACGCCGCCGCGATTGACCTCATGACAATAAGGCGCGTTCATAATTTTCTTCATTGCAAAAACGCCCGACATGCGTTATAATAAAAGCGGCATCCACAATAATAGAAGGGGGCATTCATCATGGTTCAGGTTATTCTCGGAAACAAGGGCAGCGGCAAGACGCTCAAGCTGATTTCGCTGGCGAACGACGCTCTGCAGGTTGAGAAGGGCAACATCTTCTTTATCGACAGCAATAACCGCCACATGTACGACCTTCATCGCAACATCCGCTTCATCAACGCGACGGAGTACGGCGTGGACAGCGCCGCGATGTTTTACGGCATGCTGTGCGGAATGATTTCCGCGAATTTCGATATTACCCTGATCGTAGTGGATGGCCTGATGAAGATGCTGCCTTCCGACGTGACGCCGGATATGCTCGAGAATTTCTTTGACAGGATCGCCAAGCTGAGCGACGAGCACGGCGTGCGCATCGTGCTGGGCATGAGCGGCGATCCCGAAGCGCTGCCCGAGTTCATCACGCGCTACGCCGTCGAGGGATGAATATGAGATACATCACGACGCGCGGCGGTCAGAGCGGCACAGGCGCGGAGGCCATCGTTCAGGGCCTGGGATGCGACGGCGGGCTGTTCGTGCCCGAATCGTTCCCCCCGGTCAGCCTGAACGAGCTGGCGGACATGGCGAAGGAGCCCTACGAGGCGCGCGCCGTGCGCATTCTGAAACGCTTTCTGACGGATTTTTCTGAACAGCAGATCGCGGGCATGGCCGAAGTGGCCTATGCCCGCTTCGACGAACATGGCGTCGCGCCACTCAAGAAGCTGGCCGGCGGCGTCAACGTGCTCGAGCTGTATCACGGACCCACGCTGGCCTTCAAGGACGTGGCGCTTACGCTGCTGCCTCATCTGCTCACGTCCTCCGCGAAGGTTTCGGGCGAAACGAGGAACGTGCTCATCCTGGTTGCCACCAGCGGCGACACCGGCAAGGCGGCGCTTTCGGGCTTTCAGGACGTTCCGGGCACGCATTGCGCGGTGTTCTACCCACAGGGCGGCGTGAGCGAGGCGCAGCGGCTTCAGATGGTCACCCAGCGCGGCGATAACACCCATGTCATCGCCGTAAAGGGGAATTTCGACGACGCCCAGACCGGCGTGAAGCGCATCTTCTCGGATCCGCAGGCCGCGGCCGCGTTCAGCGAAAAAGGCTTCGCGCTTTCCAGCGCCAATTCCATCAACTGGGGCCGCCTGGCGCCGCAGATCGTATACTATTTTTCCGCTTACTGCGACATGCTGGCCGCGGGCGACGCCGCGCCGGGCGATGCGATCAACATCTGCGTGCCCACGGGCAATTTCGGCAACATTCTGGCGGCGTACTATGCCATGCGCATGGGCCTGCCGGTCGGGAAGCTCGTCTGCGCGTCGAACAGCAACAACGTGCTGACCGATTTCATCCGCACGGGCGTCTACGACGCCCGCCGCGAATTCCACCTCACCACATCACCTTCCATGGACATCCTCATTTCCTCCAACCTGGAACGCATGCTCTTCGAGCTGAGCGGACGCGACGCCGCCGCAGTGCGCGGCTGGATGGCCGATTTAAAGGAGAAGGGCCGCTATGAGATCGGCGGCGGCGCAAAGGCGGCGCTGAGCGAATTGATGTACGGCGCCTGGGCGGCGGAGGAAGACTGCGCCGCTGAGATCGCCCGCACGTGGAATGAGGAGAAGTACCTCATCGACCCGCACACCGCCGTGGCCATGAAGGCGCTGCGCGACTACCGCGCCGAGACGGGCGACAATCGCCCCTGCGTCGTGGCATCGACAGCCAGTCCGTTCAAGTTCGGCCGGGCCGTGAGCGCGGCGCTGGGCCTGCCGACCGACGCGGACGACTTTGCGCTGTGCGCGCGCCTGAGCGATATGACCGGCTGGGCCGTGCCGCGGGCCATCGCGGAGCTGCCGGGGCTTCCGGTGCGGCATAAGGCGACGTGCGCGCCGGAGGACATGCTTTCAGCGCTCATGAAGGAGATTGGCTGACGATGAAAAAGGTGTTTCTTCTGGGCGATTCCATCCGCCTGGGTTACGACAGGTATGTGCGCGAGCTGCTCGAAGGCGAGGCCGAAGTCTGTTATTCCGACGACAACGGCCGGTTCGCGGGCTACACCTTCATCGGCATTCCGGCATGGAGCAGGCAGGCCGGCGATCCGGACGAAGTGGCCGTGGTACACTGGAACAACGGCCACTGGGACTGCGCCCACTTCGACGGCGATTCCGAACCTTATAGCACAGTGGAGGAATACGCCGTGTGGCTCAGGCGCGTGCACGCCTGCATCCGCCGCCATTTTCCGAACGCGCAGGTGATCTTCGCCACGACCACCGGCGTCGCCCCGGGGCGCTACGAGCGGATGGCCAACCCGCGCAGCAACGCGGAAATCGCCGCCTACAACGCGGCGGCGGAACAGGTTATGGCGGAGCTCGGCGTGCCCGTGAACGACCTGGCGGCGTTTTCCGCGGATTTTCCGATCGGCTATTACGCCGACGAAGTACACTTCACCGAGACAGGCTCCCGCCTGCTGGCCGGAGCCGTGGCGGAGAAGATTCGGGAGTATCTGTAAGATACGCGCAGATGGGTTTCCTCATCTGCGTTTTTTGAAATATGCTTAGAACAGGGAGGCTCGGTTCATGCCGTTCGGATTTCCGTTTCATTCCGCGCAGGAGATGATCGACAGCCTGCGGGGGCCTTACGCGCTGCCGCCGCAGGGCGACGTATCGGCGCTGACAAAGCCCGTTCAGGGCAAAGGCTTCACGCTCAAAAACGCCATGGTCGTTCAGCCCATGGAGGGCTGCGACGGCGCCAGGGACGGCGCGCCCACCGACTGGACGACGCGCCGCTATCGCCGCTTCGCCGCGGGCGGGGCGGGGCTTTTGTGGATGGAAGCCGTGTCGGTGGAGCCCGACGCGCGCGCAAACCCCAACCAGCTGATGATTACGGAAGAGAACGCCGACGCCTTCCGCGCGCTGCTCGACGAGGCCCGCGAGGCCGCGGACGAGGCTGGCCTCGAGCGGCCGAAGATCGTCGCGCAGCTCACGCATTCGGGGCGTTGGAGCCGTCCCTATGACGAAAAAAGGCCCATCCGCAGCTGGAAAAGCGCCGTGCTGGACGCGCATCAGGGCCTGCCGGCGGATTATCCCATCATCACGGATGAAGAGCTGGAAGCCCTGCCCGGGAAATTCGGCAGGGCGGCGAAGCTGTGCATGCATGCGGGCTTCGACGGCGTGGACGTGAAGGCCTGCCACCTGTATCTCATGAGCGAGATGCTGGGCGGCTTCGACCGGCCCGGCCTCTACGGCGGCAGCTATGAAAACCGCACGAAAATCTACCTCGCCTGCGTGGACGCCGCCCGCGCCGAAATGAACGGCGGCATACTGGCCGCGCGCATCAACCTGTACGACGGCGCGGCGGGCCGCTGGGGCGTGGGCACGGACGGCGGCCTGGCGCTGGAGGAGCCGCTGCGGCTGGTGCGCGACCTGGACGCGCGCGGCGTGACGCTCCTCAACATCACCATGGGCACGCCCTATTACAACCCGCATGTGAACCGGCCCTATGCCCGCGGCGGATATGAGCAGCCCGAGAACCCTGTCGACGGGGTGGCGCGGCTGCTGTATGGCTGTTCTCAGGCGCAGAAGGCCGCGCCGGACGTGGTGTGCGTGGCCACGGGCTTCAGCTATCTGAGGCAGTTTGGCCCAGCTTTCGCGGCGGGGCTCATCGCGTCGGGCGGCGCGAAGTGCGCCGGCTGGGGACGCGGCTCCTTCGCCTATCCAGATTTCGCGAAGGACATCATCGAAAAGGGCGGCATGCAGCCGGACAAGTGCTGCCTCGGCTGCGGCGTGTGCACGAAGATCATGCGCCAGCCCACAGGCCGCCCCGGCTGCCCCGTGCGGGACACGGCGTTCTACGCCCCGGAGTATTACCGCGTGTTTGGAGGGAAAAAGTAATGGGCAAGGTCTCTTTGGTTACGGGCGGTTCGCGAGGCATCGGCCGCGGCATCGCCGATTATCTCCATGAGAAAGGCTTTTCCGTCGCCATCACCTCGCGGCGCGAGGCAGATGAGGCGGCGCGGGGCAAATTCCTTTGCGTCATGGCGGACAACGCCAGCGCTGAAGACCGGCAGCGGGCCGTGGACGAAACGCTCGCAAAATTTGGGCGCATTGACCTGCTGGTGAACAACGCGGGCATCGCGCCGCGCGTGCGGGCCGACCTGCTTGAGATGGGCGAGGACTCCATGCGCGAGCTCATCGACGTGAACCTCATCGGTCCGTTCTTCCTCACGCAGCTGGTGGCGAAGCGCATGATCGAACAGGGGAGCGGCGCCATCATCAATATCACCTCCATGTCCAGCTACACCGTGTCGGTGAACCGGGGCGAGTACTGCGTCTCGAAGGCGGGGCTGTCTATGATGACCCAGCTGTTCGCCGTGCGCCTGGCTGAGCACGGCATCCCGGTGTACGAGATCCGGCCCGGCATCATCGCCACAGACATGACCAGCAAGGTGAAGGACAAGTACGACGCCCTCATCGCGGGCGGCGTCACCCCCATCAGGCGGTGGGGCTATCCCGAGGACATCGCCAAGGCGGTGTACGCCCTGAGCCTCGATCTCCTGCCCTTCTCCACGGGCGAAATCATCAACGTGGACGGGGGATTCCATCTGCAGAGGCTGTGAGATGA
>JAFZRB010000116.1 GCA_017620115.1 Clostridia bacterium
ACATCCCGGAAAAAGGGCACCGACACGATGGGCCCGTTCTTGAAGCAGATGTCCTCCCAGCCGGAGGCGTAGTCGAAGGCGAACTGCCCCAACAGCTGATCCAGGGAATGCTCAACCAGCTGACAGCAGGTCTCCACCATGTCCTCCACCATGTCGGGATAATCATAACAGGCATAGGCCAGCCCCTCGAAGGTCAGCATGTCCCGCACCTTGCCGATCATGGAGCCGCAGCTGACGCCCAGCGGGTAATCGCGGTCGTCGGGGTGGCGGGCCTTCAGCGCCGCCACGTCGATCGTCCGGCCGGGGGCGTTGATGTCAAAGTGTTCCTCCTTCACGCGCTTCCAGTCCTCCGGCGTGGTCACGGAGGATTTCAGATAGTGCGGAATGGTGTCCCTGCCCGAGGCCAGCACCTCCGCCATCAGCCCGTCCGCATTGATGAGCACGATCTTGTTGTCGTGGCGTCCCACCTCCTTCTCCTCGAAGGGCGGGCACATCCAGTTGGCGCCGCCGATCTGTTCGATCCTGTCGAAGCTGAAGAACGCGTCGGCCTCGGCGTTGCTGGTAATGCCGTTTTCATAGAACAGCGGCCAGAGCTGGAAGTTTTCCTTCCAGTAGCCAAATTCCATATTGAAGCAGCGATCCACGCTCTGATAGTGCATTTGCCTGTTGAAGCGCTCGCGATCCGTCATGCTCCCCGCCCAGGGCTTGCGGATTGGATTCATATCTGTCTCCTTTCGGTCGATCATCGATTCACAGCGGCTTGCCCCATTTCCGGCATCTTACAGGCGTATCACCTGCTCGTTCCATGGCATTTTCGGACGGAATCTGGGCATTTCCATGGCGCGGCCCCCGTTTTCCACGGAGAGCTCAGACAAAAGGCCCACCGCCGTCCATTCGGCGGCCTGATACACGTCGATATCCGGTTTCTCTCCTGTGCGCAGGGAATGAAGGAAATCCTCAACCAGGAAGAAATCGCTGCCGAGGTGGCCCGTTTGCTTTTGCTCCGGCGTGGCGTTCCGATAGCGCTCCGGAAGCAGATCGCTGAATTCCTCGATGTCGTGCCAGCGGGCGTGGGCCGAATCCGGATCCATGGTATCCAGCCAGACCAAATCCTTCCCGTTATACAGATCCTGCGCCGTCTGATAGACGCCTTTCGTGCCCTGCAGCTGATAACTGGTGTTGTTGTGAGGGCGGTTGGACATGCAGTCCACGCGCAGCCGGATGAGCTTGCCGCTCTCCAGCTGGCACATGGTCACCGTGGTGTCGTCCTGCCTGAGGCCCGTTTCCGGATAATGCCGTCCGCTGCTGAAAGTGGAGATGGAGGCGATATGGTCTCCCTCAAACCACTGCATCACCGGCCCGATGGAATGGGTGGGATAAAAGCTTCCCCGCTTGCCGAACTGCCAGTATTTTCTCCAGGAGGTTTTGCCGTTCGGATAGGTGGTCATAGCCCGGACATTGTGGAGATACTCGCCCTCGCCGTAATACACGGTGCCGAACATGCCCCGCCTCACCATTTCCCGCACCAGCCGGCAATGGGGTATGTAGCAGCAGTTTTCGGCAAACATATAGATTTTGCCGCTCCGCTCCACCGCTTCGCACAGCCAGAACAGCTCGTCCATCGTCACGCCCGCCGTGACCTCGCTGAGCACATGCTTCCCGGCCTCCAGGGCCGCGATGCTCTGCGGCACGTGGCACTGCATGGGCGTAGCCACGACAACCGCGTCTATGTCGCTCTCCAGCATATCGTCGAACACCCGATAGGTGCGCCCGATGCCGTATTTCCTGCTCTGCTCCGCCAGGAGCGCCTCGTCCAGGTCGCACAGCGCGGCGATTTCCACATCCTCCGCCGCGCGCATGCCCATCACCGTGGACAGCCCGCGCGCTCCCGCGATTCCGATCTTTATCATTGTGCTTCCTCCCTTTTCTGCTTCGGCAAACGGAATAAACCGGAAGGCAAACGAACCTCCCCTGTTGAGCGCCGTCAGTCCTTGAGCACCTTGTGCCTGAGCCAGCGGTCGCCCCTCATACGCACGGGGAAGATGCACGCGCGAACCACCCAGTCGACGAGCATGGCGATCCAGATGCCGACGACGCCCATGCCCAGACGCGCGCCGAGCAGCCAGCCGCCGCCGACGCGGAAGACCCACATGACGATCAGCGAAGCGCCCGTGCAGAAGCGCCCGTCTCCGGCGGCGCGGAACACATTGGGCAGCATGAAGGCGAAATTATGGATGACAGGCTGCGCAATGGTGCTGGACATGACGCAGAGGAAGATGGTGGGGATGATTTCCTCCGGGGCGTGATAAAAGCGCACCAGCCCGCGGAAGACCAGCAGGATGACCCCAATGCCCAGCGTGTACAGGATGGTATTCAGGATGAAGTAGGATCTGGTCAGTTCGCGCACGTCCTGTTCGCGGCCGCTGCCGATGCAGATGCCGGTGATGGTGAACATGCCCGTGTTGACGGCGCTGACCAGGATCTGGCTGAGTATCATGACGGAGTAAGAGATGTTGTAGGTGGCGATGGCGTAGGTTCCCATGGGCACGATGATCGCCTGCGTCACAACGCGGCCGCCCGTAAAGAACAGCGATTCCGCCGCGCAGGGCAGGCCCACGCGCAGTATGCTGCGCACGATCGCCGGATTAACGCGGAAGAATTCGCGGAAACGGAAGATGAATTTGCTGTGCGTGCGCTTCAGGAACAGCCAGAGAATACCCAGATCCATAACGCGGCTGAGCGAGATGGACAGGATCAGCCCGGGGATTCCCAGCTTCAGCACCCTCAGAAACAGCACATTCAGGGCGACATACTTCCCCGTGGCCACCAGCGTATAGCCGAGGGATGTCTTGCCCTCGCCTATGCCGCGCAGCACGCCGCAGGTGGAGCTGGTGACGCCGACGATGGGCAGCGTCAGGGCGGTGCCCAGCATGTAGAGCCGCGCCTTGGTCATCACTTCTTCCTCCGCGGCGCCGAAGAGCAGGCGCAGAAGCGGCGCGTTGAACAGCGCGATGGCCATGGTGGTCAGTATGGTGAACGACGTCACGGAAGTGACCGCCTGTACGGAGGATTCGTGCAGCTTTTCCGCGTCGTGCCGGCCGCGGTAGTTGGCGACGATGACGCTTGCGCCGGTGGAAATGCCTGTGTAGAGCACATACAGAAAGCTGTTCAGCGTATCCACCAGACTCACGGCCGACAGCGACGTGACGCCGGAGGCGCTGATCATGGCCGTGTTCAGCAGGCCGAACAGGTTCGAGAACAGGTGTTCCGCCATAAGCGGCAGCAGGATAGCGAACGCCTGCTGCCAGGTAATGGCCGGCCGGGTAAAGTGACGGGTCAGGAATTCGTCCACCCGGGCGCCGACCGGTTTCCGGGAAAAGAAAGGCTTTTCTCCCAGGGTCGCCATGCGATCATCTCTGTTTCAATTTCGTGTTCATGGAGCGCCGGACACGCCTATTTTACCACGAATGAAGGCGAACTGCAACCGGAAACCACGCGGAAAGAGCTGCCCGGAAGATTGACGGAGCGGCGCCCGGAGGCGCTCATCCCTCCCTATTCGCTCCATTCCAGCCGGAAGCGCACGGTGACGTCGCCGTCTCCGAAAGCCTTCAACAGGTCTTCTCCCGTCACGCCGTCGATCCGCGCGAGCCGGGTGAAATCCCATGTGTTTCTGTCATAATAGATGGTGATCTGGCTGCCCTGATACAGGATCACGTCGCCCGGCGATGTGGTGATCGTCTCGTCGTTCCGGGGCAGCGGCCAGGGCAGTGGGCCCACCTTCTCAAAATGGCCGTAATCGCGCATCTGAACGTCGATGCCGCCGGAGTTCAGCTTCCCGACCAGCGCGTCCGCCGAGGAATTATCCTCCAGGGACGCATAGAACACTGTCCCATTGGCCTCAACCACAAGGGTGGGCGTGGGACGGACAAAGGCGTCCATATCCTCCACCGTCAGCAGCGTCAGAGCCACATTCAGACTTTCATCCACGGCCGCGCTGTATGTATAACACTCGTTTCCCCCGATCGGCGAGCAGCCCATGACAGTCACCGCGGTGCTTCCGGGCCGCAATCCGAAAAACGAAAACACGACCGTGAAAGCGGCCCCGTCCAGCTCCTCATGGTTCCCGTCGACGTACTGAACGTCGCTGGTATACGAAAGGATGGTCTCATCCCCGATCGAAACGCTGTATTCCGGCCCGCCGCCGTCGAAGGAAGAAAAGGACAGGGTGTCTGTCCGCCCGCTTTCAGCCGGGCCGATCTTCTCGAATCGCCCCCCGTCGGGCACTTTGACATATGGAAAATTGTCGGAATCGGCTTCCAGAAAAACCAGCGCGTCCGGGAGCGGAACGAACGTATTGAAGAAGATCATGCCGTTTTTTTCGGTCATGAAGAGCAGCGGCCCTTCCACATACCATTCGCCGCCTCCAAGATAGCTGCTGAGAAATCCTTCATAGAAGGAATACGTGCCGTCGTCAAAAAGCGTGATGGTGAAATCGCCCCCAAAGCCATCGCCTTCGTATTTGTAGACGCCGGCCATATCCGGCTCCCCGTCTTCCGCCGCGGGATCCAGCAGGGACTCGATTTCATCGCACACGTCGTAGTAATGCTCCGGGAACGCGTTGTCGCCGGTCGCGTGAATCGCGGCCCCATCGGAAAACGCGACGTCCAGGCAGAAGCCTTCGCCGTCCAGCACAAAAGGCGCGCTTTCCGCGAAACCGTCCCAGGAGAAGAGGTCATAATCCTCGACAATCCTCATGAGTTCATCCACGATGGACGAATCGAGCTTCCGCGAGGGGCCGCCGTTTCCGCACAGATAGTATTCGTCCTCCAGCATGAACACCTCATAGTTTCGAGAGGGAAGATAGCCGCCGTGCGTGAACCAGAAGCGGCTGAGGGCGCGTTCGCATCTCAGCGTGACGTTCAGCGCTTCATCCACCGCAACCGTATAGCGCGTGTCGCGCCTTGCCACGATGGCGGAGCCCGAGGAAACGGTCATGCCGGTGACGCCCGGATTCAGCCCGGTAAAGACATATGTTTCCCTGTAGCCGCATCCTGGCGGTATGGGTTCGCCCTCCGGGCTGTCATAACTGCGCGAAACGCGAAAGGTTACGACCGAAGGATCATCTATCTCGACGCTGATCTCCGGGCCGCCGCCCTCAAACGAGGAGAAGGTCAGCGTCGCTTCCGTTGAGCCCTCTTCAGCCAAGGCGCACGTCGCGATGCACACGATCACAATAATGGCCGCAGCAATCCTTTTCATGGCTTTCTCTCCTTCCGTTTCCGCCAGAGCGCCGGGCGTCAGCAGTTTCCCGTATACACGTATTTCAGCCGTTTCCGCGCCGCGTCCGCCAGGCGATACACGCACGCCACGTCCGTCGCCGGGCGGTCCGTCATGTGAAAGCGCGGGAAAAAGCGGGAAAGGTGCAGCGGGACATCAGGCCCAACGGCGCGCCCGTCCGCGCTCTTCAACGCCGCCACCCACGCGGCCAGTTTCTGAATCTCATCCTCGGAATCATTCTCGCCCGGCACGATCAGCGTGGTGAGCTCGATATGGCACCGCTGAACGGCGCGGGCGATAAACGCCTTCGTCATCTCCAGGCTGCCGCCCAGCACCTCCGTGTAATAGCGCCCGGTGAAGCCCTTGAGATCGATGTTCATGGCGTCGATGTACGGCGCAAGCTCCTCAAGAACGGCTATCTCCGCGCAGCCGTTGGTAACCATTACGTTTAACAGCCCCGCCTCATGGGCCAGCTTCGCCGTGTCCCGAACGAACTCCCAGCCGATCAGCGGCTCGTTGTAGGTAAACGCCAGGCCGATATTCCCGCGCGATCTCAGCCAGAGCGCCGTTTTAACCAGCGCTTCGGGCGCGACGGTTTCGGCCAGGTCCGCGAGTCTCATCGCCTCCGCCGACCACGAGATATCGTGATTCTGGCAGAAGGGGCAGCGCAGGTTGCAGCCGTAGCTGCCCACGGACAGGATCATGCTTCCGGGATGAAAGCGCCGCAGGGGCTTCTTCTCGATGGGATCCAGCGCCATCGAAGTAACCTTTCCATAGTTCTCCGCCACGATCACACCGCCTGCGCACGTCCGCGCGCCGCAGAAGCCGCGGCCTCCCTCCGGGATGTCGCAGTGACGGAAGCATACGCCGCATCGCGCCATATCGTCATCCTCCCTATCAGGTATGCCGCACCACTTCAAACCGCTGCAGCCCGACCTTTTCGTCCGGTCCGATGCCCGCCTTCCGGCGGGCGATGGCCACCTGCTGCGCCACCGTGTCCACGCCCTCCAGGTCGGGCAGCAGCAGGCCGCGGCGATGCCCCCGGCTCACGATCACGCCATAGCGCTTCACGTCCAGCTCGGCCTCGGAAGCGATGTCCTCCGGCTCTCCCAGCACGTCCACGTTGATTTCCAGCAGACCGAGCTCGTCGGGCCGGATGGGATCGAACCGCGGATCGCTGGCCGCGGCGCTGACGGCGTTGTGAATGATCTCCTCCGCCAGGCTGTCCCGCGCAGGCGATATGGTGCCGATGCAGCCCCGCAGCCGTCCCTGCTTATGGATGGACACGAACGCGCCGGCCCGGCAGGCCGTCAGCGCCTCGGGCAGGCCGTCCGGCACGTCCATCACCCGGCGGCGGCGGACATAGCTCTCCACCGACTGCCATGCCAGCCGAACCCACGCGTCGCACCGCGCCCGCTTTTCGGAAACCTCCCGCTCCTGCCGCGCCTGCCGGATATCCAGGAACCGGCGGCCGGCGTCCAAACCCACGGGGCGGAAGGCGCAAATGCCGTAGCCAACGCCGGTTATGTCCTCGTGTGACAGCCGCTTCGCCTCCACCGCCACGCCGTCCAGCGCCCCCGCCATGATGACGAAGGAGCGGTGGCCGCACTCCGCGGCGCGCTCGCAGAAAGCCTCGTCAAAATCGAACAGCTCGCCGAACGCCGCCCGCCCGCATACGTCCATGACGCGCTCGTCATACCGCGGGCCTTCCGGCGCGTACCCGTAGGGGCCGTATGTTTGCGTCTTGTGGGAGAGATCGCCGCTGGCGATATAGACCGCCCTGCGGCCGGTCTCCTCCACGGCGCGCTGAACGGCCTGACCCAGCCGGTAGTGATCCTCCAGCGGCAGGCCCGACAGGCCGACGCGCACCAGCCTGAAGCCGGAGAAAACCTGCCGGATAAAATACAGCGGCACCATCGTGCCATGATCCAGTTCCGGCTCGCGCTCGCCGCGCGTACCCGCGGGAAGGTTCATATCAGCCGCCAGGCGGGCGATGGCCCCGACCAGTTCGGCGTCGTATTCTTCCCTGAATCGCACGCCGGGCGCGCGGAACTGCGAGAAGCTGCCCTCGGCGCGGCTGCCGGGGGAAATGTGGAAGTAGTCCGCGTACATCGTGGCGTGGGGGCTGGAGATGATGATGGTATCCGGCTTCAGCGCCGCGATATCCCCGGCGACCTGCGCGTAGGCGGCCCGCGTGGCTTCGATCTGCCGCTCGCCGCCCCGGCCCACCTCGGGCACGATCATCGGAGGATGGGGAACCATGTATGCTGCGATAATGGGCATATTCTGTCATTCCTTTCGGTCATAGCGCCAGCCGTGCTCGCCGTGATAGATCATGAGGCGGGTCATGCCGCCGTCCGCGCAGATGTTTTCGCCGGTGATGAAGCCCGCTTTTTCAGAGCAGAGGAAAAGCGCGAGTTCAGCGATATCCTCGGGCCTGCCCACGCGCCCCACCGGCTGCTGCAGCGCGTCCGCGCCCTGGATATCGGAGTTCGCGGTGTCGATCCATCCGGGCGAAATGCTGTTGACCCGCGCCCGCCCGGCCAGGCTGACGGCCAGCGCGTGAGTGAGCGCCGCGATGCCGCCCTTCGCCGCGGTATAGCTCTCGGTCTGGGGCTGGCTCATGCGATCCCGCGAGGACGAGATATTGATAACAGCCGCGCCGGGCGCGAAATGCGGCGCAAGCAGCTTGGTCAGATAGAACGGGGCGGTTACGCCCACCGCCAGCGCGTATTGGAATTCCTCGTAACCGCACGCGTCGATGCCCTTCGTCAGCGGAAGCGCGTTGTTGACGAGGTAATCCACACGACCTGAACGCTCGACGACATGCGCCGCGAAGCGTTCCAGCGTCGCCCTGTCGCCCACGTCGCCCGTAAACCAGTCGCCGGGGTGAATGTCGATGATGTGAACCGTCGCGCCTTCCCGAAGGAAGGCGTCCGCGATCGCCCGGCCGATGCCGTGGGCTCCGCCCGTGACGACAGCCGTTTTCCCCTCAAACCGCCGTTCTTCCATATGCCGCGGACCTCCCTGTGTTCCGAATTGTTTTTCTCATATCCGCCCGGTCGGCAATCCGCTTCCCGCGAAGCGCTTTTCACAGTCCGTTACCTTTCTTGTTCGATACCCGGAGCGGCAATTCCTCTCAGCCGCTCCGTTAAATCATTAACGGCCGATTAACCCAGGCAGGGCACGCGCGGCGATCGCTCCCGCCGGCCTGGCGCGGCGGCGTCTTTCCGGCGCATTCTGTTTGTCATTTAAAATAACAAACAAGGCGAGCGTCATCACGCACCGGCCGCCCGTTGGCGTTTTTTTACAGGAATTATCATCATTTTTCTTGACGGAGCGGGCGTGAATCTGCTATCATATCCTTTGTTTGGCAGGATCCGCCCGCCCGCGCAGCATGTCATTTAAAATGACACATTTCTGAAAGGAACTCCCCATCCATGAAGAAACTATCCATCCAGCTTCTGGCCGATACGGTGGTTTCGCGCCGAAAGGCGCGAAAGCTCACGCAGGCCCAGCTGGCAGAGGCCACCGGCATTCACAGGGGCCTGATCTCCCGGCTGGAATCCCGGCGCTTTACGCCGTCGGTCGATCAGCTCCAGGCCCTTGCCGAGGTTCTGGGTTTTGAGGTAACCGACCTGTTTGCGGAAGCGGCGGATGCCGTTCAACCAACCCCGGAGCGCAGTTACAGCATTGCCGTCGCCGGGATCGGCTATGTGGGCCTGTCTTTGGCCGTTCTGCTGGCGCAGCACAACGCCGTCACGGCGGTCG